>JAGOVY010000139.1 GCA_018060515.1 Anaerolineaceae bacterium
GAGCCGGCTTTGGCAGTGTTAATAAATACTTCAAATGGCTGGGTGGCATCGTTTTCATTAATGGTGATAAATGCTTTTCCGAGGGGAGTTTCGATGGAAAAGGTTCGCCCGATAAGGGATCGAGGTCGAGGTCTCTTGGTTTCTTGCCAAAGTTTAATCTGGTCAGATAATGCATCGTCACTTGTGGGTGATTTCTTGCTGGCCGTGGCGTTGGTTTCCAACACCACAGCATCACGCGAACCGGTTACGTACACGGTAATTCCCTTGCAATTTAGCTCCCAGGCGTGCATGTAAGCTTCGGCAACTTCTTCTTCAGTGGTGTTTTCGGGGAAGTTAATGGTTTTAGACAGCGAATTGTCAACAAATGCCTGAAGCGCAGCCTGCATGCGCACATGTTCTTCAGCACTGATGTCAGCACTGACGACAAAGGTGTTTCGAATTTCAGGCGGAACGGCTTTAACATGCTGGCACGAGCCATCGCGGATGACCTGGTCGAGAATATCCTGCCGGTCCATCTCAGGGATTCCGGCTTCGAGCAGCGCCTGTTCAAATGCAGGGCTGGTGTAGGTGAGTTTCAGGTCTTTGCCATTGTCGTTGACATGGCGTATATACGCGAGCGCAAATACGGGTTCGCAACCATAGCCCTCACAACCGGCGACGGTGGCAATGGTGCCGGTTGGGGCAACTGTGGTTTGGGCAGCGTTGCGGATTCCATAACGGTGTATCCCTTCGCTGATTTCGCTCCAATCAATCGTGGGGCGTCCCCAGTATTGCTGTGTTTCAATCAATGACACCGGCGGCTGCCAGATGGTATTTTCGGGATCATAAATGCTGCCCTTGATGGAGGGGAAGGGTCCGCGTTCACGCGCGAGTTCTATGCTTGTTTTCATGGCATAGAAGCGCACGAACTCCATGACCTGTGACCCAAAATCTTCAGCTGCTGGTGAGCCATAGCGCACATTGACGTGATACATCAGATCAGCCAAGCCCATGATTCCCAAACCGATACGCCGGTTGCGCAGCGCGGCTTCTTTGAGTTGCGGGACCGCAGGTACGTAGGCATTGGCATCCACCACGTCATCCAAAAAGCGGGTCGCGAGGATGGTGTTTTCGCGCAGTTTTTCCCAATCTACACTGTGGTCAACGCCAAAGTGTTGGGCAAGGTTAATAGAACCGAGGCAGCAGTTCTCGTACGGTCCAAGCCATTGTTCGCCGCAGGGGTTGGTGGCTTCCAGTTGGTAAAGATGCGGAACGGGGTTCGATCGATTGGCTGCATCCAAAAAGAGCAAACCAGGTTCGCCGTTGTGGTGTGCTTGTTTAACAATCAGTTGGAAGAGGTCGCGAGCGCGAATTGTTTTATAAATACGGAAAGGAATGCCAGCTTCATCGGCTTGTTCGAATGTACCCATGAATTTTTTCGCACGCGGGTCGGAGAGGTCAGGGAAACGCAATGGCCATTCCACATCGTCTTCGACAGCGCGCATGAATGCATCGGTAATTCCAACAGAGATGTTAAAGTTGGTAATCTGATTCTCATTCGTTTTGCAGGTGATAAATTCTTCGATATCGGGATGATCAACCCGTAAAACCGCCATATTCGCACCGCGGCGTGTCCCTCCTTGGGCAACCTCACCAAAGGCATGGTCGTACACCCGAAGAAAGCCGACCGGGCCGGTGGCCTGACCGGCGGAGGTTTTTACATGTGATCCTTTAGGGCGTAAGCGGGAGAATGAAAAGCCATTTCCGCCGCCGGTTTGCTGGATTAATGCAGCATCGCGCAGAGTCTGAAAGATTCCGGCAGAATCGCGGCCCATATCATCAGTAATGGGCAACACAAAACAGGCGGCTAATTGACCGAGAGGTGTACCGGCACCAGTAAAAGTGGGTGAATTGGGGAAGAAAGCCTTTGAGGTGAGCAAGGTGAAAAACTTGCGGCTAAGCACATCAGTGTTTGTCGACCACATTGTTTCGATACTGGCAACGTTAAAGGCAACGCGCCAGAACATTTCAGCTACGGTTTCAGCTGAAGAACCATCAGCATTACGGCGCACGTAGCGTTTGAGAAGAACTTGATGGGCATTATCAGACAGCTCCACGGCAGGGAGGTTGGCTGGAATTGCTTCAGTGTTGATGGATGCTTTTTGAGTGGTTCGATGAATTGTGTCCATGGTACCTTCCTATGATGCCAAAAGTCGATCGATCTCTTTGCGTATGGATTGCAGATCAGTGAGCTGCAGGTAAACAATCGCGTAACGGATGTAAGCTATCTGATCAAGGCGCTTGAGCCCTTCAATGACCATATCGCCGACAACCCGAGACGAAACTTCTTCGCGACCGAGTTTCTGCAATGTGGTTTCAATCTCGTTAACGAGGTGGTTAATGTCATCAGCAGTGACCGGCCGTTTCGCGCAAGCAATTTTGATTCCCTCAAGCAGTTTCTCGCGGTTAAATTGCTCACGTGTACCAGAGCGTTTGATAATCAATGGGGTGGCCAGGATAGGCCGTTCATAGGTTGAAAAACGCTGTCCGCAGGCTTCACACTCACGACGGCGGCGAATTCCGCCGCGGCTATCGTGTGTGGTGTCAATGACTTTAGACTGATTTTTCTGACAGTACGGACAATCCACCTATCCCTCCGTATTAATTATGAACAATGAACCGGCAAATATGGCTTGAAATCGAATTGCGTGGTCTGCTGTAACGATACCCCCCACATATAGGGGGGCGCAAGAATCAATAACCGTACATCTAGGGAATATTCTAACACATTTGAAAGGTCATTTCAAGAAAATTCTTCTCGATTATTCTTAAAACTTCAAGGGTACATAATAATAACCAAAGAATCGAGTGAGGAATGCCAAATTGTGCTGCTATTGATTAAATGGATTATTAATTGCTCACCTTTAATAAGATGGCTTAATTAATGGGTAGGATGAGGAAAAATTGTTGTATTTATAGAGGTTGGATGAATCTTAAATAATGAAGGGAAAAAGATTTTCCAAAATAGCTGATCTATGGGCATTTCATTCCGATTAATGCAGTTTGAACTCAGGAACAATAATGAAACGACTGGCGGGGACCAACCGCCAGTCGAATATAACAGTGAGGTTGCGGCGCGCAAACTTAGATTGATAAAGGCGCGCGCCTCCCTTATGTTATGGAGGACAGAACTCAAGCATGTGATAAAGGAATCCGCTTATTTTTCATCAAGATGACTTCGCAGGAAGGTGGGAAGATCGACATTCTTCGTATCCAGCCTTACTGCGTCGAAATTATTACCGTTTTTTCCTCTTGATTCATTGTTACCATTCAGATTGCCGGGTTGAAATGGCGTTTTTTTGGTCTCGTCTTTATTATTTATTATCAGATTTCTGGCAGGGTTAGGGCCTGTAGTGCGGTCAAACCCAGTAGCGATGACTGTAATGCGGAGGTCATCACCCATGTTGGGGTCAATCACTGCGCCGAAGATGAGATTCACTTCAGGATGGGCTGTTTCTTTGATGATTGCAGCCGCCTGGTTCACTTCGTGCAGGGTGAGGTTTGGCCCGCCGGTAATGTTGAACAGAATGCCTCTGGCGCCATCGATTGTAATATCAAGCAACTGGTTGGAAATAGCGAGTTCCGCAGCCTTGGTGGCGCGGTCTTCTCCATTGGCACGACCGACAGCCATCAACGCAGCGCCGCCTTCAGACATCACGTTCTTCACATCTGCGAAATCGAGGTTGATCAATCCGGGGATGGTGATGACCTCTGAAATTCCCTGAATTCCCTGACGC
>JAGOVY010000066.1 GCA_018060515.1 Anaerolineaceae bacterium
TTGATCTGCTCATTCAAGAGTTGCTTTCTTTGCCATGCCTGGAACCTTCGGACAGAGTTGATGTCCGTACTACTTTCCGAAACCTTAAAGAATCTTCAGTAACATTATCATTTGAACGAATGGCTACCTCGTCAGTAACATTATCATTTGACTTGACACGTAGTTTTGGGGTACAGTTCCTCAGTTATGAAGGCATTAACCCAACTGCCTGTTGAGGCTTTTGATGGCTTTGAGTTTTAAGATGTTCTTGTGGATATGAGTTGATCCTTCTGGTTACAGGGAAGATAGCAAACCTCATACAATAGTTCAATTTATTGGCTTACAGGCCACTGCATAATACGTAGGTACGTAGAGAAGACGATCGCCCTTCAACCAGCTTTGTCGGTCAATTTCAATATAGGGTGATAAATCCTGCGTTGAGTCAATTGAGTCTAAATCGTGTTTAATCATCTGCCACTCAGTTTCCCACCAGGGCGGAATACCAGGTTTTGGTTTTTCATAGCCGATAGAGCCGAATTTCACCAAGTTAAGGCCTACTTGCAGCAAAAGCTGGGGGAGCTTACGCCCGATACCGACATCTGCTGCTTGGCGTGCGAGGGCCTTTGTTTGCATTGTGCCAAGTTTTACTAATGGGGCAGGGTAATCGATTCGTGAATGATAATCAGGTTCCGCAAAAACAATGAAATAACCTCCTGGTTTAAGCAATCGGAGGATTTCTTGGACTGCTATTTCTGGATGAGCCAACCACATAAGAAAATAATGACAAAAGACTAAATCGAATGAGTTTAGATTTAGCGCAGTAGAATTGGCATCGGCTTGAAGTAAGGCAACATTAGAGAAATTGCGCGTAGACATCTTAAGAGATGAGAAATCTATATCAAGTCCCACTGAAAAACAATTAAATCGATCGGCAATTTCTGAAATGATAACGCCTGTACCACTTCCAATTTCCAAAACTACAGAATTTGCTGAAAGTGGAATATCCTTAAGAAGGTAATCGCGAATACTTCGCGTCCATTTAGATTGCTGAGCAAAACGTTCGTGCCAATTACTCGTCATGTATAGCTTGCTTTGCAAGATATTCTTTTCGATGTGCAGAAGTAACCATCCACGAGTCTCTTATCAAATTTCCGAGTGAATGCAGCACACCCTGTGCTGGCAGCACATCCCCATCTGGTTCAATATAAATCCAGGTGCGCGCTGCTCCTTCAAGTTGATTTTTATCCTCTTTTAATTCAAGGCTGACCGGGTTCAATTCTGAATATGGCACAGGCAGCTCATAAACAATGTTGAAGCCACGCTCAATCGCCCGCTGGGAAGCCATAAGCATATACGGTACGTTTTCTTCATCTGGAGAACTCAGCGATAAATTCTTAACTCCAATATTTTGCAATTTATCCAATACGCTGGTAATGGTCAGCTTATTTGAGCTGCGAATCGTAAAGTGAACAGATAAATGTATGTTCTCGTTGCAGCTGTCTCTTATCGACTCCCACGATTGCTCAATGTCCTCATTCAAAATAATCATCAAGTGGTCTAAACCAGCATCCAATAATAGAGCGAGATAGTCCTTCTCGGCTAATCTGAAACCATCGGTGATCAACCCTGAAACCTGCCCTAAGTTCTCGGCATGCTCGATCAGTTCAGGCAAATCGGGGCGAAGAGTGGGTTCACCACCGGTAAAAATAACATGCGGAATTCCCCAATCCCAACCGGCAGAAATTATTTTCTTCCAATCCTCTGTTTCAAGATAGCGGTCTATTCGATCAACTGGAGATGAATTATCTGAATCCTCGGAGGTGGTTTGATATGTCAAAGCGCAATCCATTCTTAATGGCGCGCTCAACACGGATGTGTGACGACCGACACGATCCATATCCAAGAAAGTCTCCGGATCAAGATCAGGAGTTTGCATTAATGCTGTAATACGGGTTTTTAGATCATCAATATCTTGGGCTGCAATTTCATCGCTTACATTGTACCGTTTGTTTAATTCAGCAATAATGGCTTCATTCGGCATTTGCTTGGCAAGGTAATAGGCTATTTCAGTAGCAGTTTGGTTCAGATGTAAGACAGTCGCTGCATTGAGTACCAGAATACTGTTTCCTTCATGATCAATCCTTAGATGAGACCGGTTTGGTTGGCCATCAATCTCGATTACAGAGCTGATCGAACATGGCGGAAGCGGCTGCGGTGTGTAGAAGATTTTGTCAAAAATTTTTGTAAAACGAGCTTTCATTTTTGCCTCCAAGTATTGAAACGTGACAATCAGTTTTCAAACGTCAACGGACAACCACCGCCGCACTGTAATTGAATTGCACAATCGCTGCATTTCTCAGGCAGGTTCTGTCGAGAACGTAATCGCAGGCATAAATCATTGTTCCAAATCGTGTCCCAATCGGTTTCTTGAATTTTTCCCAACGAATGATAATAAGACTGACATGGTAGCACTGAGCCGTCAGGTTCGATACACATGTTATACAATGCAGCAGTACAGCCTTTCACACCCAAGCCGAACTCAACCGGATCAAAATTACAATACTGAGTTGGGGTATACCAGATCAATCGTTGGTTATTTGCCGCAGTACTCGCTTTAGCAAGATCCAATAAGGGCTCCAGATCTTTTTCACTTAGACCAGTACCTACTGTTTTACCTCTGCCACTATAAATCAATGCGTTTAATCCAACGGTCGGCACGCCTAAATCAGCCAAAAATTTCAGAGTTTCTTCCAAGCTATGGTGATTGTGAGTAAGCATTGTGGTGTTTGTCATCACGTAAAGCTTTGAAGCCAGCGCATTGCGAATGCCTTTAATTGTTTCCTGCCAGGCCCCGGGAGCGACAACCATTTTGTCATGAATTTCGGGATTGTGAGATTCAAGAGTAATTTGAACATGGTCTAAACCAGCATCGACCAATGATTCTACAAAACTTGGGTCGGCAAGCTTGCGGCCGTTGGTATTGAGACCAGTGATTTGGCCGTTTTTCTCAGCATGTCGGATTAAATCTGGCAGGTCATTCCTCAGAGTGGGTTCGCCGCCAGTAAAGACGATGTGTGGTATTCCTAAATCCCACAAGTGATCAATGATTTTATGCCATTCTTCTGCTGATAACTCAGGAAAGCTACGCGGGCGCGCGTTGTAGCAATGCGAACAGGCATTGTTGCAGCGATACGTGAGAGCCAAGTCCATTCGGTAAGGTGCGCTGGGTGTGGAGCTAAATGGGAGGGTGGTTTCAATGTCTAAATCACAAATCGGGCAGGCGCGTTCATCAATTAAGTCAATAAGGGATTGCTCGTAATTAACATAATCTTGGTGAAGCGCCTTTTTATCGAAATCAAACTTCCTGGCCAATTGAGTTGCTGCTCGTTGCGGAGGCGTATGGTGCAAGGCGTAATAAGCCATGTAGGTGGCGCTCGGATTCAGATGAAATATACGATTTGCATTAATCATTAATAGGCTGCTATCATCGGCATCGATTCTCAAATGGATACGAGACTTTTGCTCTCCATGATTCCACTGAAAATGATGTAAACCATGAGTGGGTGTTTTTACCTCACCCTCATTATCAACCGATAAGAACTTACTAATAAATTTCATTTTGTTCTTTTTATCGACCGCCGCCAGCACATGCACAGGCACAACCGGCACATGCGCAGGCACAGGCGCAAGAATGCCCACCACCACCGCCGCCTGAACCGCTGCTGCGGTAGGTTGAAGGTGGGGGCGGAGGATTGGTCACGTTTGTGACACCACTCGAAAAGCCTGGCAATCCGCCGAGCACGTTAGACGAGAACTTCGATACGCTGTTGACCATAGATGCTGCAAAGGCAGAGCCTGGAATCTTCGGCATGGAGAGAGACGGCGGCGTGCCAACAGATTGACCAGCCGGGATCCCTGCAGGTTTTACTGAGGTGCTTGCTGGCGTTACCGAAGGCCTGGGAATTGCGGGATCATACCGCCACCACCAGGAAGGTGTCGGCATCAACACCGGACCGCTAAAGACTTCTTGAGTTTTGTCTTCGTATTTCTTATCAAGCATTGTCCAATCCATCACCTCTTCGTAAACTTGTGCTTTAACTTCAGGTGTGGCGGCTTCTTGAACCTGCTGCCAGGCCTTATTCATAATTTGATCATAGTATTCCAGGGTTTCCTTGCGACTAAAGCCTTTCATCTTTTCTGTGACACTTTTTATCAAATTGACCATGGTCGTTTGCAGTGCTTTCTTACGGTCTATGGCAGTAAGTTTAAAAGCTTCGAGGAATTCAGACTCGTAAGCATAGAGATTTTCGGGCAGGGGATCATCAGGCTTAATATCCAAAGGATCACTGCTGATAACTTCAGCCGCGCCTTTCTTGATGACCGAGAATAGAATCATCGTAAAGATTTTATCCATCGGTTGTTCTTTTAGAACTGCGGCTTCAACTGCGGTTAGGCCACGTTTGATACCGTTCCCTTCGATTAATATTTTCGGTGGAAGGTACTTTAGTTTTCTCTTTTCATTGCCTTTAATTACAGAATAAATGGAAAGCCCAATGAAAAGGGCAAAGCCAAAGCAGAAAATTAGCGGGCAGATAAACTCAGAAAGATTCGAGCTGGATGGGCGGTTTTCCTCGGAAGGTGGGACGTACGGTTCAGTTACGATGACCCCATCATTCAGCAACCTGGCAGGGAAGCTCGCACCAAATGAATATTCAGTGCAGGAATCCGCTTGATCAGATACCCAGGTGTAAAAAATGCGCCCGTCATCCATTAACATAGATTCTGGCTCGGATTCACCAGGCCAATTTTGTGGCGGGTAGTACCTTCCTTCGCTTTCACTGACTCCAGGAGGAAGCAATATTGTCATCTGGTAATTTGTATTGCCGTAACAATTTTCAGGATAGTAATAATGCGGGTAGAAAACCATTGAACCGTAGGCTTCGGATTCTTCGGCACTGGATGGGTAAACTGCGTTTGCAACAGAGGGAATGAAAACGTGTACAGTGCCTTCGCCGCCGGGAGGAATCGTATTTTCCTGCAAGTAAAGCGATATTCCAGGGCTCACGATATCTGATTCTGTGATCTTCTTGATGGGAATTCCATTTATATCACCCGTAATGGCACGTAAATCATAGTAGTAGTTCGGCAGACCAATATCTACAATATCAATTTCATGTGCAGCCGCATCATTAAGAAATGTCATGGTGTAATCTATTGAGATTGAACCATCAACATTAATAGTTACAACTACTGCCTTCTCGGGTACTTGAAAGATATAATTTTGGGCGGCAACGGATATTGTGCTGCCAGCAAGCATAATGAAGACAAGAAAAACACTAATAAATCGTAAAGCTTTCATCCGTACCTCCAAGGAAAAACCAGAATCACCATTTGGGTTCTTCGGTTAACTGGTAAGCAGTGTGGCAGAAAGGACATGTGACCATAGGAGCGCCTGCAACCATAGCGATATTCTCTGCAGTGAGTACGCCACCACAGGATTTACACTTCATTGAATCCATTTTTACGTCTGCTGGAAGGTCTACCTTAAGTGTGACGTTTGAGACTGGTGCTTCAGCTTTGCGACGGGCAGCAAAAAAGATGATTACCAATCCGACTGCGATGAGTACCAATCCAATGAACAGCCAGGCGATGTTGCCAGAAGGGTCAGTTGCACCAATGGCCATCAACGCTCCAAAAAGAATTAATAATCCCGCGCCAATAAAAGCTACTATTTTCATTTGTCCTCCAAATTCTAATGGTTAGCTATTATTATATATTGAAAACAGTCGTGATTAACAAGTGATATTTGTTATAGAATCTTATTAGATAAACAAAAGAGGTTTCTATGACCAAAGACGCTGAGATAGATGAAGTAAAACGCCTGCAGAGGGAGATCAATTACCATAATTATCGTTATCATGTATTAGATGATCCAGTGATCAGTGACTTTGAATTTGACATGCTGCTGAGGCGTCTGCGCGAACTTGAAAGCAAATATCCTGAGTTAATTTCAAAAGATTCTCCTACAAGAAGGATAGGATCCGCGCCGATTGAAAAATTTCAAAAAGTCAATCACCCCGGCGCTATCCTTTCTTTGGCAAATGCATTTAACAAAGATGATTTAATTTCTTGGTTTGACAGAGTTAGTAAGCTCGATGAACGAGTTAAGACTGCAGCTTTTGTCATGGAACCTAAGATCGATGGTCTTACCGTGGTTTTACATTATGAAAATGGCGTCTTTACCCAAGGAGCAACGCGAGGCGATGGCGAAGTAGGGGAAGACGTAACAGCCAACCTCATGACGATACGATCCATCCCACTTCGCATCCCGGTTGAGTCAAAGAATATTACTGTACCCCGTAGATTGGTAGTTAGGGGTGAAGTGTTCATGAATATTCATGACTTTGAAAAACTCAACGAAAAATTACTCGAAAAAGGCGAGAAAACATATCAGAACCCACGAAACACGGCATCAGGATCTTTGAGGCAACTCGACCCATCCATTACAGGCAGCCGCCCCTTAACTATTTTTTGTTATGCCATTGTCGAAACGTCAGATTCGTTGATCGGAAGTCAATGGGAGACTCTAAACTATTTACGCGATCTAGGCTTTCCGGTGAGCAATTTGTCAGAACGTAAACCCGGCTTTAAAGAAGTTTTGGAAAGCATAGATCACTGGATGGAAATTCGCGATCAGATTCCTTTTGAGGTTGATGGAGTGGTGATAAAAGTTGATGATCTCGTGCTTAGTGACCATCTTGGCATCAGTGGCAAAGATCCCCGCGGAGCGATTGCGCTTAAATACCCTGCTCGTGAAGAAACCACCAGGCTGGTAGATATCGGTGTAAATGTCGGGCGTACAGGAGTAATCACTCCTTTTGCCATTCTCGAACCTGTTGAGTTGGGCGGTGTGGTAGTGAAACAAGCCACTTTGCATAACTTTGATTTTATTGTCGAAAAAGACATACGGATTGGGGATCGAGTGCTTATAAAGAGAGCAGGTGATGTTATTCCATATGTAATTGGTCCCATCAGCAGCGTCAGAAATGGATCCGAAATTCCCTACCAAAAACCAACCAAGTGCCCTTCATGCGGCCAGCAGGTAGAAAACCTCCCTGGTGAAGTAGCGTATTATTGCGTTAATAATTCATGTCCAGCACAATTGGTACGTGCTGTCGAACATTTCGTATCCAAGGGTGCGATGGACATTGAAGGAATGGGGATAAAAATCGTTGAACAATTAATTGAAAATGGTTTGGTTAAAGATGTAGCGGATTTATATCAGCTCACCAAGCAGAGTTTACTTCAACTTGAAGGGTTTGCCGAAAAGAAAGCTGAAAATCTGGTTCTTGCGATAAACGCTTCCAGAGAGCGCTCTTTGGATAAATTTATCATATCGTTGGGCATCCGTGGCGTTGGAGATGTCACTTCACGAGATCTGGCGAACGAATTCAAAAATTTGGATGCTTTATCTAATGCAGGCAAGGCAGATCTTTCTAACATCAGTGGTATCGGCGAGAACACCGCCATTTCAATTATGGATTGGTTTCAGAGACCCGCTAACATAAAACTTCTGAATAAAATTAAGCTTATGGGCATCTGGCCTACCGTTCAGAAAAGTGATGTTCCAGCTGGTGCTGGATATTTGAATGGTATGACATTTGTTGTTACAGGTGTGTTACCAACACTATCAAGAGAAGCTGCAAAACAAATAATTGAATCCAATGGTGGTAAATCTTCTGAAAACGTATCTAAAAACACATCCTTTCTGGTATTGGGTGAAAACCCGGGTTCAAAATTGCAGAAAGCCACCGGATTGGGAATAAAAATTATCGGAGAAAAAGAACTCCTTGAAATGGTTCATTCAAGGAGTGAATAAAGGTGGAGATGGCGGGAATCGAACCCGCGTCCGAACGATTAAACCACAGATGTCTACAAGCTTAGGATATTTATCGTCTCACGCCAAATTGTAAAATAGCCAAAAACAAAAAGGCGCCAGCTGTTTGATCCCGAAAGACCTCTTTCGCACACCTCACAGCGGGATGTACGGCAACCTCAACCTTGTTACGCCCGCTCTACTACCGGTTGAGGAACGGAGCAGGCAGACGGACGCTGATTAGAGCGTCATTTGTGCTTACCGGTCGTCGCTAAGCGGCGAGGGGCATAGCAGCAAAGTTTGTGCGATTGGCACTTATTGTTTGTACTGATTTTACGAGGTCGGTACCTCTCGGCTTGCAATCCGAGGTCAGCTTCGCCCGTCGAAGCCTGTCATCCCCGATTATTTCTATTATAACCGAAATGGTTTCCAAACTATCAATTGGGGTAAAATAGTTTGGAATAACCTCTGGAGGTTTTGAATGAAGAGTATTTACAAGGGAAGCGAAAGCACTGGCATCACACGGATTGACATCCCTGTGGATGGCTGTTGGATTAACCTTACTGACCCTACAACTGATGAAATCGATTCAATCAAATCTCTGGGTGTTCCAACCGACTTTATCACTTATCCTCTCGACCTTGATGAAAGGCCCAGAACTGAAAAGGAAGATGACGGCACGACGCTGATTTTATTACGAATTCCCTTTTTTCAAGGCGATACTTTTGATGTTCCTTATACCTCCATTCCATTAGGGATCATTCTTACACAATCAATGATTATTACGGTGTGTAAAAAGAATAATGTCATCATCGATGACCTTTTGCGAACCAAGACGAAAGGCGTTTCTACGACCAAACAGGTCAGGTTTGTTTTGAGAATATTATATTCAACAGCAAACCAGTTTTTGGCATATTTGCGCGAAATCAACCATAACGTGGATATTGTTGAAGACAAACTGCAAGCTTCAATGAAAAATAACGAGGTTTTGGAATTATTAAAATATCAAAAAAGCTTGGTCTATTTTACAACTGCGTTGCGCTCAAACGAGCTCATGATGGAGAGGCTGCAAAAAACACCTTTGTTTCATCGTTATCCTGAAGACGAGGATTTACTGGAAGATGTATTAACTGAAAACCAGCAGGCAATTGAAATGGTCGCCATAGCTGGCAACATTTTAAGTTCAATGATGGACGCGTTTGCCTCGATTATTTCCAACAATCTGAATGTAGTCATGAAGTTTCTGGCTTCTATGACAATTATTTTAAGCATACCCACAATTATCACGAGCTATTTTGGCATGAACGTTGATCTACCCCTGCAAAATAACAGATTTGCCCACATCTGGATCATCGTCATATTTCTGGGATTGAGTATGAGTATGATATATCTCTTTATTCGGAAAAAGTGGTTTTAAGTAAAAAGGGGATAAGTTTTGTGGGCGGAACAGGACTCGAACCTGCGACCTCTTCTGTGTAAGAGAAGCGCTCTAACCAACTGAGCTATCCACCCGCGTAACGTATGCTCTAATATACTTGATGATATTGCTTCTGTAAAGAATAAAATACAATCAGGATTGTAATGAAGATCATTCGGTTTTCCACCACCAAATACCCAGATAACTACGGCTGGCTGTTAGACAACGAAATAGGGCTTATCGAAGGGGAGATTTTTAGCGAATACCGGCGACTTGAAACTGTCCTCAGTTTAGATAGAGTTACCATATTGCCCCCTGTTGTTCCCAGTAAAATTATCTGCATTGCGCGTAACTATGTTGATCATGCAAGAGAAAGAAATGCAGAAATTCCAGAAACACCAATGATATTCCTAAAACCACCTTCAGCAATCATCCAGCCTGGTGTTCCCATACGAATTCCTCCACAATCCACGCAGGTTGAGCACGAAGCTGAATTAGCAATTGTAATTGGCAAAGAAGGGCGTTGGATTGACCCGCAAGATGCTCATGCTTACATTTTTGGCTTTACTATTGCCAATGACGTCACGGCAAGGGATTTACAGCAAACAGAAAGTCAATGGACCAGAGCAAAAGGATTTGATACTTTTTGTCCACTGGGACCGTGGATTGAAACTGAACTTGATACAACTGACTTGTTGATTACCTGTAAGGTCAATGGGGAATTAAGGCAAATGGCTTCCACCAAAGAGATGATCTTTCCAGTGCCTCAAATCGTCTCATTTGTTTCGAATATTATGACACTGGTGCCAGGCGACGTAATTCTAACTGGTACGCCCGCTGGAGTGGGTATTTTGGAACCTGGAGATAAAGTTGATATTACCATCGAAGGTATTGGATCTCTTTCCAACCCCGTCAATTAATTAATCTGCCAAAAAACATATTCCTGTACGTTTTACAATCGGCTAGATTGATGTTTAACTCTGGCTAATCCCAAGCTTGTTCATACAATGAATTTCAGTACCAATAATGTTACATGGTATAATTTTTTATCTTTTTCCAGCTGAGACGATAAGGAGAGAAAAATGTCCGGTCATTCCAAATGGGCTACCATTAAACGAAAAAAAGGCGCTGCTGACGCAAAAAGAGGTCAATTATTTACAAGGCTTACAAGAGAAATTCTTTTATCAGCCAGAGAAGGCGGACCTGATCCAGATACGAATTTCAGACTAAGATTGGCAATTGACAAAGCGCGTGCTCAAAGCATGCCCAAGGAAAATATCGACCGTGCCATTAAACGAGCGACAGGCGAAGGTAAAGAAGGTGAAGTTTACGAAGAGGTATTTTACGAAGGCTATGCCCCAAATGGTATTGCATTAATCATTGAGTGTGTAACCGAAAACCGTAACCGTACTGTTTCGGAAGTGCGGCATATACTTTCGCGTTCTGGTGGAAGCATGGGAGAAATCGGATCAGTAGCCTGGCAATTTAAGAAGGCTGCTGTTTTTACTTTTAACGCACAGCAACAAAATTTCGACAATGTTTTTGAACTGGCTGTCGAAGGTGGTGCAGATGACGTCACCCTTGAAGGTGATGAGATTAGTGTTGTAGCCTCAGTTGAATTGTTCAAAACGCTCATTGATCGTTTCAAAGCCGCCAATGTGATACCTGAAGGCGCTGGATTAGAGATGTTGCCGAATCAGGAAATGGAGTTAAGCGTAGAAGACACATTACAAGTCATTCGCTCAATCGAGTCTTTGGAAGAGTTGGATGACGTTCAGAATGTGTATTCTAACTTGAAGATCTCTGAAGAAGCTCTGGCAGCAATGGAATCGGAGTAAAACCGGGTGAAGGGATGATCGTTATTGGTGTTGATCCCGGCACTGCCAGAACCGGATACGGAATTATTGAGAACGACAGCTCTGGAAACTTACATGCAATAGCCTATGGTGTCATTACTACCCAACCTGATGCTTCTACTGAAGAGCGTTTAAGAATAATTTACACTCAACTTAACGAGATTATTACTCTCCACCAGCCAGAAAGTGGTGCGGTGGAGAAATTATTTTTTAAGAAAAATATTACCAATGCAATTGCAGTAGGTCAGGCACGCGGTGTCATTATCCTTTCGCTTGGAAACATGGGGATTGACGTCAGTGAATACTACCCTACGGAAGTGAAAACTGCTGTGACTGGATATGGAGCAGCAGAAAAGCGCCAAATTCAGACAATGGTAAAGGCTTTGTTGCGCCTTGATGAAATACCTCAACCTGATGATGCGGCAGATGCACTTGCAATTGCGATTTGCCATA
Source organism: Anaerolineaceae bacterium (assembly GCA_018060515.1). Lineage (GTDB taxonomy): Bacteria > Chloroflexota > Anaerolineae > Anaerolineales > Anaerolineaceae > UBA6107. The sequence continues at coordinate 11,582 of JAGOVY010000066.1, forward strand.
TTAATTCTCTAACAACTAAGAATCTTACTCAAGCAGGTTAACGTGATAATTACCAGCCATTCGAATGAAATGATTAAAGCCATGCGAAAGTTACGTGATAAAAAGTATCGTACTTTGTCGCAGATTGCTTTTATCGAAGGCGCCAAACTTGTAATTGATGCCCTCGACCTGGATGCTGGTATTGAAAAGGTCATTGTTTCAGAGTCCTTTATATCCTCTGCCAAAATGGATGAAGTAAACAAACACCTCAAAGAACAGGTTGGAGAAGTCATTATTGTTTCTGATGGAGTTTTCGCATCAATCTCCGGTAAAGAGAACCCGCAAGGAATTGGCGCGGTAGTGAAACAATGCTGGCATAACCTGGATGAATATAAAAACAACTTATCAGGTGTTTGGGTGGGGTTAGAAGAGGTCGCAGACCCTGGCAACCTCGGAACAATAATTCGAACTTCAGATGCCGCAGGCGCCAAAGGCGTTATGCTCATCGGTAATTGTGTTGATCCTTATGACCCTGGGGCAATTCGTGCCAGTATGGGCGCTATCTTTGCAGTTGATCTGATAAAGGCACAGAAGGATGCGTATATTAAATGGGCTCTTGAAGGAAATTCTCGCATAATTGGCACATCTGATTCAGCAGAAACCCATTATCGCAATTGTTCATATCCATCAGACATGATTCTTCTTATGGGTAGTGAACGGGAAGGGCT
>JAGOVY010000067.1 GCA_018060515.1 Anaerolineaceae bacterium
ACATATGACCCCGTAAAGCGTGTAAAGTCGTTAATCCGTAAACCAAACCATGGATCGCCCAAGAGAACACCATTCAGCAGAATAAACAGAACCACGCCTGCCACTACACCCAGTAAAAATAACGCCATTCTGCGTAGAAAAACGCGAAAACTGATTTTTCCTGTTTCATCAAAAAGGAAGCCGATGAGTAAAATGGCTGATACCAGGGTTGTTTCTTTGGTGCGAAACGCCAGAAAGAAGAAAAACCCCATCAACCCCAACAAGATGGCTGGCTGTTTAGGATTTCGGAAATAAAACATGAATATAATCACCAGCAGGCTGACAAAAAAACCGGCGGTAATATCCACAGCGGTATTACCGGAGTAAACCGCCAGCAGAGGGATTGAGAGATAGAGCAGTGTAGAGATCACAGCCTGGATGGGGTTGCTCGCCTTGGTAGCAAAACGAGAAATGGTATAGGTAAATACTGCAGAGCCTGCGACAAGAAATCCCCAAAAGGCTCTGACGCCCTCAAGGGGGGTGTTTGCCAGCGCAGTAAATAACCTTTGAAAGAAAATGTGGGTATACCGGTTTAAAACAAAGGGGTCTTTTACCCCCATCAACCCATGATTGATATACATTGCCTCGTCTGAGTAAATCGGTCCGCCCGCGTATCGGGTGAGAAAAAACCACAAAACCAAAAAAAACACCGTGACAGCTAATATTTCGCCGTAGGTGCAAAAACTAAAGCGCTTAATCTTGTACTGGTTTCCCTGTTTATCGGTCATCCGCTTATCGTTAACCCTTCACGATTACCTTTTTTGACTCAGATAATAACATGAATTTGTCGCAGAAAGGCTCTCAATTGGCCGAGTCGATGGATGGCCCTCGACTGACTGTAAGTTTTTTCAGAAACAGAAATGCGATCCTCCACAGAAGGATAAAGGTCTGCACTGAGTAAGGTGTTTTTTAAGGCTGTTTATAGTATTAAAACCTTACAGCCCCGGTGAACCAGGGCTGTAAGCGCATATCTTTATGAGGGTTTATACCCAGCCGCGCAGACGCATGGCTTTGACCACACGGTCAATCGCCACCATATACGCTGCATCACGCGTATAAACATTGCTCTTCAGGCTCATATCCAGTACGCCTTCAAAAGCAACTGTCATTTTATTGTCAAGCTTCTCAAGGACCTCGTCCTTAGGCCAGTAGAAGTTCATATCGTTCTCAACGCCTTCGAAGTAAGAAACTGTCACACCGCCTGCATTGCACAAAAAGTCGGGGATGACAAAAATGCCACGCGCCTTCATGAATTCATCAGCCTCAGGGGTTGTCGGGCCATTGGCAGCCTCAGCCACCACCTTCACCCGCGGGTGGATTAATTTGACTGTATCGGCATTGACCTGCCCTTCAAGTGCGGCGGGGATGAGTACGTCTACTTCTTTGGATATCCAGGCACCGCCATCTTCGATGACGTAGCCGGCCTCGCGGGCTTTCGCTTTGTCAATAGAACCATATTGGTCGGTAATGGTCATCAAGAAGCGCGGATCGACCCCTTCAGCCTCTTTGCTGACGGTATAAGAAACTTTGTCTGTCCGGTCAAAATAAGAGACACAAGCCACTTTACCTTTAAGCATCTCGATAAAACCGATGGCTGCATACTGCCCAACATTGCCAAAGCCTTGAATGGCAGCGATGCATTGTGAAGAATCCAATTTGAGGTGTTTCAGCGCCTCGCGGACGTTGTAGATCACACCATAACCTGTGGCTTCAGTGCGGCCCAACGACCCGCCGCCACCTACCGGTTTGCCGGTAATAACACCAGGGGTAAAGTGACCAACAAGCTTTGAATACTCATCCATCATCCAGCCCATCATCTGCGGAGTGGTGCCTACATCTGGAGCAGGCACATCCTGGCGGGGGCCGATATTACGCCACATGGCGTCGATATACCCACGTACCAGGCGTTCTTTCTCGCCGATGGTGAGTGTGGCAGGATCAACCACCACACCACCCTTACCGCCGCCTAAAGGAATATCAGCGACTGCGCATTTCCAGGTCATCCATGTGGCAAGGGCGCGCACGGTGTCGATTGTCTCTGCGGGATGAAAACGGATGCCACCCTTATTTGGGCCGCGGGCATCATTGTGCTGCACACGGAAACCCTGGAACATACGCATGGTGCCGTCATCCATGCGCACCGGAATGCGAAATGCAAACTCACGCATTGGCCAACGCAAAAACTCGCGCACTTGCGGGTCAAGCTTAAGCAGCTCTGCAACATGGTCAAATTGCTTTTGGGCCATTTCAAACGCATTAATTGTGGAAGCCATTCAGTAAACTCCTTTTAATATTTAGGATGGTTGAATAAGTGCTTTGCAAAGATACACATTTAATAATAAAAGCGGGCACATCGGTTCAGTGCCCGCTTTCAAGCAGTGTGAAATAAACATATATTCGCACAAATCCCTCTGTCACTCCAGCGTATTTAAAGGATATACGAGAATGATATTCACGTCAATATGATGAAAATCAGGAATTTTTCGAAAATTGTCAAAAACCACTTACTTTGAACGGTCCGCCTGCTTGGCTTCATCCAATTGTTTTTCAAGTTCGGTTTTCAGCACAGCAGGGCTTGCACGTCCCCCGGCAGCACGCATGACCTGACCAAAAAACCAGTTCGCCAGCGTCTCTTTGCCCCCAAGGTAATTGGAAAGTTCAGTTGGATGCGCAGCAAGCACTTCTTTCACCCATGCGGAGATCGTTGAAAAGTCGTTCAACTGTGCCAAACCGCGTTCGCGAAGGATGTCACCAGCCGAGTCGCCGCTTGCCAGCATCTCTGCGAGCACGATTTTTGCGCTGTTTTGGTTTATCGCATTGGTTTCAAGCAGATCGAGCAGTTCAGCAAGCTTCACCGGACTCATCGTAATTGTCGAAATAGTCGCTCCACTTTGGTTGAGATGCGCGAAAAGCTCGCCTAAAATCCAGATGGCTGCGGTTCGTGGCAAGGCGTGTTGCAGGGCGGCAACACAAGCTTCGAAATACTCAGCAAGCTCACCATCGGCGGCGAGAGTTGCAGCTTCAGCCGGCATGAGTTCGTAACGCTCACGCAAACGTTGCATTTTCTCGCGAGGCAGTTCGGGCAATATAGCCTCAATACTTTCCACCCACTCGTCTTCAACAACCAACGGCGGCAGATCCGGCTCAGGGAAGTAACGATAATCATGCGCCTCTTCTTTAGAACGTTGGGTATACGTCTTCTGCCTGACTTCATCCCAGCCTAAAGTCTCCTGGCTCACCTCGCGGCCTTCATCCAGCAGCTTCGCCTGGCGTTCAATTTCGTATGCAACCGCGCGTTCCATTGCTCTGAACGAATTCAGGTTCTTGATTTCAACACGGGTGCCGAGTTCTTCAGACTCAGAGCGGCGAAGCGAGACATTCGCCTCGAAACGAATCACCCCTTTTTCCATATCCCCAGAATTTACTCCCACCGCCTTGATAATGGCTCGTAAGCCAGTGGCATATGCGCGCATAACCTCCAAGGAGTGAATATCTGGTTCGGAAACAATTTCAAGAAGAGGAACTCCGGCGCGGTTCAGATCCACCAGTGAAAAATCCTTCCCGTCAGCGCTCACATGCGTGAGTTTGCCAGTATCTTCCTCCAGATGCACCCGGCGTACACGGATGACGCTTTCGCCTTGCTGGGTATCCACCAGCAGCCTGCCATTCACCGCTAGCGGTTCTTCGTATTGCGAAATTTGATAGCCTTTAGGCAAATCTGGATAAAAGTAATTTTTACGCGCGAAAATTGAGGTTCGTTCAACCTTGCAGCACAACGCCAGCGCCACACGAATACCAAATTCCACCGCGCGCTTGTTCAGCACTGGCAGTGTGCCGGGCGAGCCTAAACAGATCGGGCAGACACTCGAGTTGGCCGGCGCAATGGTGGTATCCACAACCTGGCAGCCGCAAAACATTTTTGTTCGCGTCGCAAGCTCAGCGTGAACTTCAAGACCGATAGTTGGTTCGTATTTCATGATTCTTAAGATTTTATCATGGAAGGTGAAAACCTTCGCCATTGTCGCTTACAGATGCGTGCTACAATTGCAATAAATCTATGGCACCGTGAGCTGAGGTGAAACATGTTGCTCTGCATCGATATTGGAAACACGAACATAAAACTCGGGCTTTATCAGGGTGGCAATCTCATCACACATTGGCGCATCTATACCAACAAAAGGAAGTTAGCTGATGAATACTCTGTCTTGCTGCTCTCCTTATTTGAAAACGAAAATATTGACAAAGGGAATATAGACGGCTGCGCCATCGCTTCAGTTGTGCCTGAATTAACCATCGCTTTCAAAGATCTTGTAACCCGTCATCTTGGCGTAGAACCTGTGATTGTTGGAAATGTAAAACGTCCGGTCATTCATATCAACGTCGACAATCCCAAAGAGGTCGGTCCTGACCTGATCGCCAACGCTGTAGGTGCAATTTCGCTTTACGGCACCCCGTGTATTGTGATTGGTTTCGGTACTGCCACTACTTTCTCTGCGGTTTCAGCCAGCGGTGAATTAGAAGGAGTTGCAATTGCGCCTGGCATCATCACCGCTGCCGCATCCTTATTTGATGCTGGCGCCATGCTGCCCGATGTTGATTTACACAAGCCGGATAAAGTGATCGGAAAAAACACCATCCTTGCCCTGCAATCAGGGCTTATTTATGGTTTTGCAGGGTTGGTTGAAGGGCTGGTTGCGCGGCTGAAGAAAGAACTGGGCGAGAACGCCCGAGTAGTCGCGACAGGAGGGTTAGCTTCCATGATCGCCAGCGAGATATCATGTATCGACGCGGTTGAACCAGAACTTACCCTGCTCGGAGTGCGTATCATCTACGAGAAAAACAAATAGTTCCCCGCAAACAACCGGGTTTCTAAAAAGCGGTCGAGTTTAGCTCGACCGCTATTGGATAAATTAGGAAAACTTCATTGCAAGTATTGCTGTAAACAGAATTAAGAAATTTACTCGCAATTAGATTTTACGGACAAAGCGTTCGATTCTTTCAAGCGCTTCCTCCAACTTCTCATAACTGGTGGCATAAGAACAGCGAGCGAAGCCCTCTCCGCCAACGCCAAAAGCATTGCCCGGCACCATGGCTACATGCTGTTCGTTTAACAGGCGGGTGCAAAATGTCTCATCATCCAACCCTGAAGCGCTCACTTTGGGGAAGGCGTAAAAAGCGCCCTTTGGCTCAAACGTGGGCAGACCCATTTGGTTGAATCCACTGACAACCAGTTTACGGCGGCGATCATATTCAGCGAGCATCTGTAAAACATGGGGCTCTCCGCTGCGCAGCGCTTCGATTGCGGCAAATTGCGACATGGTAGGCGCTGACATCACCATGTATTGATGAACTTTCAGCAGACCTGATATCAAAGCTTCTGGCCCAGCGGCATAACCGATGCGCCAACCGGTCATAGCGTAATCTTTTGAAAAACCGCCTAACAACAACGAGCGTTCTCGCATACCCGGCAAGGCGGTAAAACATACATGCTCAACACCATAAACCAGTCGGTCGTAGATTTCATCAGAGATCACTACCAAGTCATGCTCGACGGCCATTTTCGCCACCTCAAGCAGATTTTCGCGACTGGCGACCGCACCGGTGGGATTATTGGGGTAGCCTATGAGTATGGCTTTGGTGCGTGGTGTAATGGCAGCCCGTAATTCATCAGGGTCGAAGTCGAAATTATTTTCAAGGTGCCCGGGAACTTCCACTGCCACTCCGCCAGCAAGGATGACGGCGGCCTGGTAAGAGACAAAACATGGAGTAGGGATAATCACCTCATCCCCTGGGTTGAGCAATGCGATTGTTGCCAGGTTTAAAGCTTCTGATCCGCCTACTGTGACGATAATTTCAGTAGCAGGGTTGTAATCCACTCCATAGCGCACAGAGAAATTGGCAGCGAGCGCGCGGCGCAATTCGATCAGACCGAAATTCGAGGTATAGTGCGTTTCTCCACGTTGCAACGATTCAATTCCTGCACGTAAGATGGGTTCAGGGGTCGTGAAATCGGGTTCTCCGATGCCCAGCGAAATGACATCTTTCATCGAAGCGGCAATGTCAAAAAACTTGCGGATTCCAGAAGGCTTTAAACCAGTTACTCTGCGAGAAAGAAAGTGATCGTTCATTAGCTCTCCAAAATTAAGGTAATGCCGGACAACTCAGCAGCAAAAGACCTCCGGCTGATTTGAACCGGGTCATACGAATCCTGTTGTTCCGTATTTTATCAGACCGTCCCTCAACGGCAATGAGGTTTGTTCTGTGATACATCTTACAAATCTTTCGCCAGCGCCTGACAACCTTAGCGCATCAATCAATCAGCCGCGTGTTGTCTCCCAGGAATAGTGTACTCACCCCTCCTGTGCAAATTACATCTCGTCCAATAATTGAAGCATTCAAGATTTTATTTTCAATGACCGTGTTCTCATCAACGATTGAATCGCTAATCACAACATTCTTAAGCGCGCAGCCTCTGCCAATTGATACATGTGGTCCGATGACACAATTTTCGAGCTTCACCCCCTCGGCAATGGTCACTGGTGGCAAAATGGCGACTCCTGGCAAGCCAGAATCAGTGGTGATTCTCACCTTTTCATGATCAAGCATGTGACGGTTGGTCTCGAGCACCGCAGCGGGGATGCCGGCATCCAGCCAGGTATTGATCTGCTCTTTGCGGATACGTCCACCCTGCTCAATAAATATATTGATCGCATCCGTCAGGAAGTATTCACCTTTTAGGCTTACGCCACGGTGTATTTGTTCTTCAATTGCACGCAGCAGCATGGTCGCATCTTGGAAAAAATAGAACCCAACCAGCACTAAATTATTGCTCTTATCTTGTGGTTTCTCTACCAGGCGTGTGGCAACACCCTGCTCATTGAGTTCAATCACGCCGAAACGCCGTGGATCTTCAACCGCCTTTACAAATGCCACAGCATCCATTTTTTCATCTGGGATGAATTTGAGATCAGTTTCGATCAGCGTATCTGAAAAAGCCACCAACGCCGGACCAGCCAGGTATTCACGCGCACACCACAAAGCATGTGATTGCCCGCGCATTTGCGGTTGAGTAACAAAATGTACTTTCTTGGCGGGATGTTCCTGCTGCATAAAACGTTCTATGGCGTCCCCCTGGTTGGGGCTGGTGATGAAAACAAATTCTGCGTCATCAATGCCTGGCAGTGTTGTGAATTGATCGAGGGCATAATCCAGCACAGTTTTTCCTGCCAACGGCAGGAGCGGTTTGGGACGGCTCCAGGTGAGCGGGCGCATACGAGAGCCGTACCCTGCCATAGGAATAATGATCTTGTATGCCTGGCTCATAATTTCCTCTCTAATACTGTCAATGAAAAATCACTTCTGATTCAACACACATTCATTTTACACCGGCTTGAGAAAACCGATGCTATCTAGAATTATCTTTATTTATGTTAAACAAAAATAGCCCTTCCGGATTGGAAAGGCTATACTTGATAAACAAACCTACATTCTTGCCAGCGTTGTGATCGCCGGAACCTGATCAAACATGATGAAGGTTAGTGGTGTCGCCAGCCCACCCGTGGTAACGGTCAGCACCCAGGCAAGCACCATCCACACTAAGCTGAACCACCAGCCAATGAGGAGGAAATAAACAGCACGCAGAAGAAACGGGTTCTGCTGTAATGGCGCTTGATGAAGCACGGGTGCACCATCCACAATTTTTACCTTTTGCTGAACCCGGCTTGGGCGCAGCGTCATCACTTGCGGTATACGGTTAATCATCAACAAGCCAACAGGCAGCCCAATGATGGTAAGGTTGAAGAACCAGGCAACGAAAACCCAAATTAATCCCAACCACCATCCGATAAAAACAAAGTAGAGGATGCGAACCAGACAACCCGGACCACCTGTCTCTACTTTCTCCATACTAATAATCTGATCAGACATATAATATTCTCCTTTTCCATTTACATACGCAAATACACCCTGATAAGTTGTATGGAGAAAATTGATTAATCCATATTTTGCTTATTCGTTTATTTTAGGGGTTTGTAAATGCCAATCCGTCACACCCTGATAAGCATGGGCAGCGCGGAAGAGAGTGCTTTCGCTAAAATGTGCGCCGAGGAACTGGATACCAACCGGCAGCCCTTGACCGTCGAACCCCGCCGGCAGCGCCAGGCCGGGGATCCCTGCCAGGTTGATCGGCAGGGTAAAGACGTCCTCCAGGTACATCGCAAGCGGGTCATCGGCGTAATCGCCAAACTTAAAAGCAGTGGATGGAGCGACCGGACAAGCGATTAAATCCACCTGTTTTAGCGCCGTGTCAAAATCTCGTTTAATCAGTGTTCTCACTTTTTGCGCCTGGTTGTAATAAGCATCGTAATAGCCGGCAGAAAGCACATAAGTACCCAGCATGATACGGCGCTTTACTTCAGCGCCAAAACCCTCACCACGGGTACGGCGGTACATCTCCCACAATGCCTCTTCAGCTTGACGTTCGCCGAAGCGCACGCCATCATAGCGCGCCAGGTTGGCTGACGCCTCCGCTGAGGCGATGATGTAATAGACCGGCACGGCATATTCTGTGTGCGGCAGGCTGATTTCAACCACCGTTGCGCCCAGTGTTTTGAGTGTTTCAACAGCCTCATTCACCCGCTGCAGCACTTCAGGCTGAATGCCGTTAATGAAGTATTCTTTCGGAATTCCGACACGCAGTCCATCAAGTCGATCATTTTTCTTCAGTTTGACTGGAGTAACAGGTTGATCCACCGTGGTGGCATCCATCGGATCAGCTCCCGCCATAATAGAAAACAACAGGGCTGTATCCTCAGCGTTGCGCGCGAATACGCCCATCGTATCGAGCGATGACCCATAGGCTACCAGACCATAACGCGAAACACGCCCGTATGTCGGTTTGATGCCCGTCACCCCGCAGAAAGAAGCCGGCTGCCGAATCGAACCACCGGTATCAGAGCCAATTGCCGCCGGCACCATCCCTGCAGAAACTGCCGCCGCGCTCCCGCCTGAAGACCCGCCCGGAACCCGCGCAGTATCCCAGGGATTATGTGTAGCACCGTAGTACGAATTCTCGGTAGATGAACCCATGGCAAATTCATCGGTGTTGGTTTTACCAATAATAATGACGCCTGCATCTACCAGGCGCTGCACCGCTGTTGCCGTAAAGGGGGGCGTGTAATCCTTCAGCATTGCTGAGCCGCATGTGCAGCGCATGCCTTTCACCGTTACCAGGTCTTTAACGGCAATGGGTAACCCGAGCAGTGGTGGAAGTTCGTTTGAGGTACTCCGGCGTGCGTTGATGTATTTTTCATCGGCCGCATCAGCCAATTTTAAAGAACGCTCAGCCTCAAGAATGATGAAGGCGTGGATGCGCGGTTCGAGCGCTTCAATCTGTTCAAGATGCGCTTGAACCAGCTCGCGACATGAAAATTCACCCGCTCGCAGCCCGGTAAGCATTTGATGCACAGAGAGGCGCGTTAATGAATGGCTCATTCAAGCACCGGTGGAACGAGGAATTGCTTTTTATTGACCTCTGGCGCATTGGCAAGCACTTCCTCAAGCGGCAGGCTCGGCAGCGGCTCATCTTCCCGCAGCAGCCCCAAATCTGAAAGCACACTGGCGGTCGGCGGTATACCACTGGTATCCAGTTCTTGCAGGCGCCTGACGTGATCAAGAATAGCTGAAAGTTGCTGGCGGTAACGTTCTTTTTCTTCATCCGTCAGTTGCAGGCGAGCTAATTCAGCGATATGTTCAACTTCAGCAAGGGATAACTTCATGCGCCAATTATACCCGAGTCATGCTCTTTGCTTGGCGAATCCGCTTTCAATTGGGTATGGAAAATAAAAACAGGCGCCGATTAAGCGCCTGTCTGGAGTTCTCGTTTGGTGGAGAAGTTTGAATCAGGGTTGACTGATATCAAAGTAATCGAAATCTACCTGCACAGGGGTTGAGCTGAAAGATGAAACGCCAAGTCCCACACGTCCTTCTCTCAAGTCTTTATGCTCAACGGTTTTCAAGAGCACATCATTGACATACAAAGAGAGCTGCGAGCCAACACATTCAGCGGTGATTTTGTTAAATTGTCTGCCCAAATTAATATCATTTGAGCCACCGTTCCAAAGCCGTACATAATTCTTTAGAACCTTGGCATCGTAATAGTTGATCCTGAAGAGACCGTCGCTGCCAATATTGAATTCATACCAGCCGCGGTCTTCGTCATAGCGGCAAACCAACGTCATGTGGTTTTCATTAACCGCCAGGTTTTCTGTCAACACTTCAAGGCGCACATCGGTGTAAGTGTGCGGTGTGTAAACCAAATATGGGGCAAGGTAAATGGCGTTCAACCGGAACTTAAGCCTTGCATCTTCAATAAACACGTCCGTTTTTCCAAAGCGTCCTGTCCAAAGCATGAGATTGTAGTTGTCTAAATTGCCTTCAAATTCATCACGAAAGAACTTAGGCGCCTCGGTATCGCCGTCGCCGCCATCAGAAGGGCTTTCCTCTGTGGGAATTTCTTTCGTAGCGGCTACCGTCTCTTCGGTTGGGGCTGCTGTTTCGGTAACGGGCTGCGGGGTAGCAGTCACCACGACCACATAGGGGGTCTGGGTAGGAGCCGGTGTGCTTTCGGCAGTTGGCGGCGCTGACGAACAAGCAGCCAATACCAGAATAGCGAGCACAGTCACGACGACAATGGTCATCAATTTTTTCGTTTTCATTTTGTTTTTCCTTTAATCTAGAGGTTTCATCAGGTTGGTGCTGCTGAAATTCATTTTAATTCCATCCGTCAACCTGCACGAGTATTAGTGTGTTTAGAAACCGCCAGCCCCATAGAAACTGGGGTCTGTGGGCGTTTTGCCGGAAGGATCCCAAACGTAAACATAATCACCGTCGTTTGCCCAATCATAAAGCCAATGTGAATCGGCAACCGAAAGGTTGACGCAGCCATGCGATCGTTGGTAGCCAAGCAGCGACTGCCAGTAGGCGCCATGAATGGCGCGCGCCTGGTCATAATACATAATGTAGGGGACTTCTTCGAGATAATAATAGTCAGACCGGTCTGCTTCAAAAGACCCGCTCATGCGGTCATATTCGAGTTTCTTGTAGACCTGAAACACGCCAGGCTGGGTGAAAAACGGGTCTACTCCCGAGGAGATGAGCGTGGCAAAAACCAGGTTGCCGTCCTCATACGCCAATAGCACCTGTTCGTGAAGATTGATTTCAATCCACTTGTCTACCGGTACGCCTTCGGGGCGTTCGTAGTTGGGGATGACCCGCGAGGTAACACGGTGCTCGACCCACTCGTTATAGCCAATCATCACCCATTCAATATCGTTGGTGATGGCTGAATCGTAAATGATGATATTGTCCATGCGCCAGTATTGCACACCGGTTTCAGGGTATTGATATCCTGGGCCGGTGCGGCTGATGAATTCATTGATAATCCAGCCAAAATTGACGGTTGGGTTTTGTTTGAAGATATAACCCTGAAAGTTCGGAGGAGCGATCTTTTTCGCATATTCTGCGCTGAGCCACTCGGTAGAAGCAATTTGGTAATACTTCTGTCCGTGAACTTCCAGGCTGTCTTTTAGCGCCACATACTTGATTCTGGTTTTGGGAAGCTGACCGGTGGAGCTGCCATTTTCGATATCTTGAACCGTCGCATAAAGCGGAATCGCGCGGTCATCTACTAACTGCGCGTATGAAAAAGGAGTGGTTGCCAGTTCGTAAGGGGTTAATGAGGCGTAAATCTGCGCTTTAGGATAAGTGATCCCCATGGCGGCGAGTTCCTGCAGCTTAGCGATTGGTCCAGCCTCAAGGCAATCAGCGCCAACGCTTTCTGAAAAATTGGGCAGACACAAGGGGCGGTCAGCATCGCCATCGGCTTCTGATGCGTAAGCTGAAACGCTGTCAAAATTCGCCAGCAGTAGCGTGGAAATAATGGTGAACCCTGTCAAGAGTGTTAAAAGCTTCTTCATCGAGTGTTTTTCCTCATATTATTAATAGTGACTAATTCTACCCGATTAAAGTTCCGATTTCAGGGGGCCGCATTAGTTCATCTAAAATGTTACCGAGATGCTATCGTTAGGTCAAATGAAAATGTTACCGAGGAAACGATGGCAGAAACGGATGAAATGACAATCGACGAAAGACGGAAGTATCTTCATAAGATC
>JAGOVY010000006.1 GCA_018060515.1 Anaerolineaceae bacterium
GTTATACTGATTTGGACAGCTTCGTCTGTCATTGAGAGTTCCTTTCTCTGTTGTTTGTGCTAACTTCAATATTGACTGGAACTCTCTCTTTTTGCAACCCTTTCTATGGATATTTGTGACTGTAACAATCATGCGACAATTGATTGATTTATCGCAATAAAATGCTATAATCTATTTGACCTTCTGCTGGTTGCCCCCCTCAACCAGTGGAAGGTCATCTTAATAAACAGGCAATAAAAGACTGTTTCACCGGCACCCACGGCAGGCTGGGTGAGCCCTCCGCTTTCAGCATCACAGCCTTGCCAGCATAAAAAATACTCCTGAAACTGGTCTGGAGGATTACTGAAATGAAACCAACCGATAGAAGCAAAATGGAACTGAACCGCCAGTTTTGGGATGAAGTCGTGCCAATTCATGCCAAGTCGGCGCTCTACGACGTGCCCGGTTTCGTGGCTGGCCGTCTGTCGCTCGATGAACTCGAGCGTAGCGAGGTGGGTGATGTAAAAGGTAAAACGCTGCTGCACCTGCAATGCCATTTTGGGCTCGATACGCTCTCGTGGGTCAGGCTGGGCGCTCAGGCCACCGGCATCGATTATTCCCCTGCCGCTATCAGCGCCGCCCGCCGCCTCGCAGAAGCGTGCAGCCTCTCAGCGGATTTTCTTTGCTGCAACCTCTACGATTTACCGCAACACCTCAGCCGGCAGTTCGACATCGTCTTTACCTCATACGGCGTGCTCTGCTGGCTGCCAGACCTGAAAGAATGGGCGCGCATTGCGGCCTCTTTCGTCAAGCCGGGCGGGTTCTTCTACATCGCGGAGTTCCACCCCTTCTCTTATGTATTCAACGACCAGTCAGATACCCTGCAGGTTCGCTACCCCTACTTCAAGCGCGAGACAACCTCCTTCACCGAAGAAGGAACCTATGCCGATCGCGAAGCCCTCGTCACAAATCAGACAACCGAAGAATGGACCTATCGTTTAGGTGATGTGGTCACAGCGCTGCTCGATGCCGGTCTGCAGCTCGAGTTCTTGCACGAGCACCCCTTCACCGTATATGAACAATTCCCTTTTCTTGAAAAAAACGCGCCTGAGCGCTGGCGCTTTCCCGGCAACGATGAACCCATCCCCTTGATGTTTTCATTGCGCGCTAAAAAAACCTCACCATTAATCGGCCATCAAATCCCAGGTGAAATATCCGCCACCTCAGCGGGCGTACAGGCGCGCCATTGACAGGGGTCTGCGCGTTCGCAGGCTTCCAAAAGCAGGTGCGATTGCTGGTTACGCAAAATCACCTGCGGTGCATCCCCCAGGTCAATCAAATCGCGTTCAAGCGGAACCCGTCCGCGGAAGTTCGCCACATTCTCAATCGCGCAAAGTCTTAACAGTTGCGGCAGCGTCAACACCCCTTTCACCTGTTCCAACCCTGGCAGCCAGATGAACACCCCGTCATTACCAGAAGCACGCAGCCCAACCGCAGAAAGCGCCCCAATCACCCCGCCGCCGTGGCCATGAAAGCCCGCCGCTGCCAGCCCTTCCGCGCGCGCCAGGTCAACCGCCGTCAGCCGCGAAAGGCGCGTGCGTTTAGCCTGCCTGCCCCAGGCTTCAACCGCCGCCGAGAGGTTGCTCCAGGCTGCCAGCGCAAAGCCAGGGTTGGAATCAGGCGCGCTCTTTCTCAGCAGGAACTCGCGACAGGTGAGTTCCAGGTCGCGCCGGGCTTCCTTATCTCCCTCGATGAAGAGACAGGCGGCGCGGTTTTCGCTTGTGAAGCGCACTTCAGCCTGCTGCAGCAGTTGGTGGCGCGTAACACCCAGCAGATGTCCAAAGCGCCGTTCCTCAATCAGCCGCCCCAACTGAATCGCAAATTCACCCGTATCCGCCGCGCCCATACCAGTCGCGCTGTCGGTATCATCCACACCGATCAAGTAGAACACAGCATCCCATTCACCGCGAGGCGCGTTGTACTAAACCCTGGTATATCATTCGCCTTGGTTTCTCCGTTCATGTCGTGCATTTACCGTCCTCCATGGATGTTGTAATCATAGTAGATTGCAGCTTGATTGTCAAATTAATTGGCTTGTGTTAATACAAAACGAAAATCTCTCTTCTTGTCATAGTTAAATAATAACCTTGCCTCGCAGCAGAAAGCAAACCTATTATTCAAAATCAAAAAACACAGCTCATGCGTCAGCCGTCAAAAACAAAACAGCAAACTGTCCGCCAATCTTCAACAAATTAACTTGCCACAGGTGAAGCGGTATTAACCGAGGGTTCACGATGGCGCTCTGGCAGCATTGATGCATAAGTGCCCTGAGAAAGATTGCCCCGCGATCTGAGCGCTCTGCAAACCCAGAAAAAGGTCAACAATCTCCGTGAAGATCCCGCGCTTTTATTCCAAACCTGCCGCAGCCTAGCCTAAGAGGTCAACAATTTCGCTTCCAAAGGTCGAAAACTGATCACAAAACTGGTTCCCCCACCTTTCCCAGGTGATTCTACCGAAATCACTCCCCCCTGTGCATGGATAAGCGCTTTACAAATCGCCAGTCCAAGCCCCATTTTTCCGCTTGATCCTGTCCGGCTCTTTTCAACCCGGTAGAATCGATCGAAAACATAGGGCAGGTCTTCGGCATCGATGCCCTCGCCTGAATCACTCACCAGAAGGCGTACAAAATCACCCTTCTCAACGCTCAGGGTAATCGTGCCGCCTGATGAAGTGTAGCGCAGCGCGTTATCCATCAGGTTTTTCAAAACCTGCACCAGCCGCCCTTCATCCGCATTAATCCAGGCATCTTCATCGCCCGCCTTCAGCGTCAGATCAACACCTTTTTGCTTGACAATTGGATGATATATGCGTTGGATGTGTTCCATCAGCACCACAGGGTTGAGCGGTTGGAGCTGTATGTCCAATGACCCTGATTCAGCCTGGGTCAGTGTCGTCATATCGCCTACCAGGCGGCGCAGATGCTCGACCTCTGTCTTAATCACCTCGATTCTTTCAGGTGTTAGCGTAACCTCGCCTTCTTGCAGCATTTCAATATATCCTGAAATAATCTGCAGCGGTGTGCTCAAATCGTGGGTGATATCGGCAGTAAAACGTTTACGTTTCTGGTCATTTTCGAAAAGGTCAGCGCTCATTTTGTTAAAAGCTGTCGAAAGTTGGCCAAGTTCATCTTGAGAAGTAACCGGAACCCTTTGCTGCAGCTCGCCCATTGCCATGAGGCTTGATGCCTGAGTGAGCCGCCGGATTGGGATAATCAGCCGGCTCGCCAGAATATAGCCGATTATCACCGCTGCCAGAACCCCCGCCAGAGCCGCGACCCCAATAATGAGGTTGGTGCGTTGGATGAACACCTTCTCCTCCGCGTTGAGAGCAAACTGGTATTTTGTATCGGGGATAATCCAGGCGATTGTTTCATCCTCAACCTTTACCTCAACAGCTTGATTTAAATGGTCTTCCGGCACCATATCGCCGATATTAAAACCGGCAAAAGGTATCAACGCTCGATGATTAACGTCCACCATTCCATTTAAACCACGCATATTTTTCTCACCCATCGGATCGGGTTTTGGCATTTGATAACTATTCGCCATAAAGATATCGAAAAACCCGTTCAATGTACCGTTTGCGGTGTAATAAGATTGAGCGGCATTCTTTAAATCAGCAGTTTCCTGTTGAACCACGAGGTTCATCAGCGATTGGCCTGAGGTCAGGCGAATTAAAGCTGAAACAACCACCACGGTGAGCAGCGCCACAATCAAATAAGAAAAGATCAGTTTTAACTTAATCGATTTTTTCATTCGGCATCTCCCAGCATCCGATACCCGATACCAAATACCGTCTCAATATACCGCGGTTGAACCGGATCATCATCCAGTTTTATGCGTAAATTGCGGATGTGAATTTTTAATGTGGCTTCTGAACCCGAATAACCGTTTTCTATCAAACCGATACATAAATCGGCGCGTTTTACCACCTTGCCGGCGGCTCTCATCAGCATTTTAAGCACCTGAAACTCAAGCGGAGTCAGCTCAACCGGCTGACCTTGTTTTGTCACCATGTGCCGGCTGTAATCCAGCTCGATATCGCCGTTTTTAATCACCGGCAGGGTTTCATCAAATGGCGCGGCTCGCCGCAGCACCGCCCGCATTCTAACCAGCAATTCGCGAAGATGAAACGGTTTGGTGATGTAATCATCCGCGCCCAGGTCAAACCCCTTGATGATCTCTGCTTCCTGCTGTTTGGCTGTAATCATAATTACCGGTGTATCCGATTCTTTGCGCAGCTCTCTGATAAACTGATAGCCATCCATATTGGGCATCATGATATCCAGCAAAATCAAGTCAGGCGTTTCAGCGGCAAAGCTTTCCAGCGCTTCTTTCCCGTCTGCAGCGGTTAGCACTTCATAATCCTGGCTAACGAGGAAATCGCTAATCATTTTCAACACATTGAGGGTATCATCTACCACGAGAATTTTTCTTGCCATCATTCCATTATAACCACTACTCAATACCGATTATCAATCATCCCATCCCGCCTCGCTTCAATCATCAAGATCGTCGCTGGAGTAAGCCATGAAGCGCGGTTGTTCAACGCTATTCAAATTTCCGCGCATCTGATCTTCATAAATTACAGTTAATTCCACAGTATCCTTGAGAAAGTTGATCTTGCCGATACTCACTTGTTTAATCTTCAATCCGGTGCGCTCTTTCAAGTCGGCCATCAATTCATCCATGCGCTCTGGCCGGATCAACTCAATTTTTTCATAAATAATCCGTTTTGAACCATCGTATTTGAACCCCCAACCCTTTTCAAGCACAAACATAAGCATCAGAATCGCCAGGTTGGCGGCAATCACCTGCGGCCAATTCGAAGCATCCAGGCTGGCGGCGTTCATTACAGGCAGCGCTGCAATAATGAACAGATAGGTCATTTCTCTTACCGGCAGCGGATCGGTCCGGTAGCGCAGAATCGTAAAAATGGCGAACAGCCCGAATCCCACTCCAAGGCTGATATCGATGCTGTTCATAAAATGCAATACGAAAAAAATAACAGAATTAAACGCCAGAAAAGTTAACACATAACGTTTGCTGCGGGTTGCGGGATAATAAACAAACCTGACCAGGATAACAGCCATAAAAAGATTAAAAATAAAACTTAACAACAAATTGCTCAGCTCGTTCATTTTACAACTCCATGGGTGGTTTTATTGATAAATAAAAGCGACTCCTTCAGCGAGTTCTTCTTCAAAGATTCATAAAGCAAAGAGGCGCCAATACAATACTTACTGAACTTATGGGTGTGCACATGCTGCTCATGCATCAAACGTTTGAACGCTGAGTCGAGATCCTGCCTGTCCATTTTCACTTCCGCCACTGCCACGCCTTCCAAAAGCGAGAGGTGGTTTGCGTTATAAAAAGCGATATTCATATCGATGGTCACCCGCTCACAACGCTCAAGGCTTACCAAAGTGATTCGGGTAAACGTATTGCATATTTTGGGCTCCAGAATTCCCGTCTCCTGGGGAATAATCCCGTCAACCCATTGGCTCGCTTCACCATTCAGGTTGAGCAGCGGCAGGCGGGTGGCCAGCCTTTTTTTAACCGTCCGGTTCTTGCGGGTCTTGTGTTTCACCTCAAGAAAATTAGATCGGGTATCCAAATACTCCCTAGAGCGCACCTTGTAGCGTTCAGCTTGGCCATTAACATGCATATTGAAAAAAGCAAAACCAGGTGTATCAAAATAGAGCGTGCGATAATGATTAAAAGGTTTATCCTTTACCACCAAAATGCGATACTCATTAACCAATGCGCTTAGCGTATTTTGCATAACGTTGAGCGGCATCACATATTTAATATCCACGCGGTTCTGTAAAGCCACCGTCTCCATCTCATCGAGGCTGATCGGCTGATACCTTTCAAGTATGGTCTCCAGGTCGATGTCAGCCATTTTCCATTCATCAATGCGTGGAGTTTCAAGCCAGGGGTTTTCCACCATCCTGTTATTGAGTAAGATCGGCTCTTCCTTATTCATCCTCTACAACCTTCTTCCTTTCCTTTAGCGATTTCAATTAAGAAAATCATAACCGCGCTGAATCACACCTTGGTATATTTCTTGTATAAACCACCATAGAAGGGAGATGAACAGGGCGTGTGTTTTATCAACGCCCTGTTCAATAAAATTAACGGCGTTGCCCACCACCCGCACCACGCGATGAGACATTGCCGATAGTAGTCAGTATGGAGCTGACCGTGAAGCTGTCAAATTTACTTCCGCCCGAAAGCGTAGCGTTAACCGCCAGTCCATCAACAACCTCGCCTGAAGCCGTTCCGCCGGTGTAAATTGTGTAAGATGAGCCGGTTACCAGATCTGCGGATGTAAACCCGATTGATTGATAATTCTTCGCCGGTGTAAAAGTTAATACGCTCTTTCCAGAATCGTCCTCAATGTGGAAAGTCGTGCCAGCGGGCAGCGTCGTATCAAACCCCACCAGCAGAGAATTTTGTGTGGAGTTTTCACTCAGACTCATGGCCATTCCCGCGCTGCCCGCAGTCACCAAGGTTCCACCGCTAACTTTGAAAGTACCGTTATAGTCTATTGCACTGTTCATATTTTCTGTAGGCCCGTTCACCAGCACCAAACCATCAGTCATCACCACGCTTCCATTAACATCAATTCCATCACCGTCGGCGTTCACCACTACATACCCCCCGTTTATATAAAGGTAATAATCACCAGTTTCAGTGAACATATCCTGTCCAAACCCGCCGGGTTGTCCACCTGGTATCAAGCCTTGCTGCCCGCCCGGTTGCTGCTGCCCCCCCGGTTGCACCTGCCCGCCTGGCTGTCCGCCGGGTAGCTGCGGTAAACCGGTTCCAGCGTTACCCATCCACCCCCGATCCGTCCCCGAACCATCAACTCCTGAGGATACATTGATACCGTCATCGCTCGAATTGATTCTCAGATTCCCATCATTAATCGTGATCACCGCGCTTTCAATTCCCTCATAACTCTCGCTGATTAAGATCTCGCCGCCGTTGATATCAAGCGTCCCGTCAGCGTGCATCCCGTCGTCGCCGCTCGCCAGATACAACTCCCCGTTATTTACGGTAATTGAACCATTCGAATGAATACTGTCGTCCGCCGAATTGACCGTGACGCTGCCGCCATTGATTACCACACTCACATCCCCTTTGATGCCTTTGGCAGAGACGCTGTCATCCAACCAGGTTCCGCTTCCTCCACCCGAAGCCAATACAAGCGTCCCATTGTTAATCAAAACATTCGTTTCAGCGCTGATCGCATCCCCACCGGCGCTGATATCCATATACCCGCCTTCGATTTGGATGTAACCCAAGCTCGCTTCTTCGGTTTTATCAGATTTGAACCCATCCCCGATAACACTAACATGGATATTACCGTCCTTAATAACCAGATAATCCTTTCCTCGAATGCCGTCATCCGCCGCATTCACCCTAATCGTTCCGCCAGTAATCAGCAAACCGTCTTTGCTTGTAATTCCATCCTGGTAATTGGCGTTCACAATCAAATCCCCGCTGCCGCTGATGGTTAGCGCGTCTTTACTGAAAAGCGCGGCGTTCGGCTCATCTTCTTCGGCGCTCTCAAATACATAAGCGGATCCATCCGTCAGCGTATTGACGCTGTCATCGGCGAGAATCACAATCACCTTTTCCGCCTTCACCACAAACAAAGGAGCGTTGGTCGTGTTGGTGATATCTGCTCCGTCCAAAATCAGCCTGATCACCCCATCTTCCTCTGAATCTACGATCACCTGCCCATCGGCGAGAGAACCGCTCACGCGATAATTTCCCGGCTGGTTGATGGTGATCAGGTTTTCAGCCACCTCAACCCCATCGCCTTCGACTTGAGCCGTGTTGCCGGTTAACGAAATGGCAACCTCATCCTCGCTATTCCACTTGTAATCATCAGAATCTTCATGTGTTCCTGCCAGCACAATTTCAGCAGGTGAAGTTACCCCTGCAGTAACAACTTCCGCGGTAGATTCAGCCGCCGTCATAATATTCTCATTTGCAGCACCGCCTGTAGAAACTTCAGTTGCTGAACCTGACGTAGCACAGGCCGCCAAACCAATTGTCAGAATAATGCTCAATAACAATCCAATTATTTTTTTCATTCTTATCTCCTGTATCTTTCCTCCGAAAATCAAAACTTTCGGGTGAGATTATTCTATGATACAGAATCTTTCACAGGTTTACATCTGGTATAGACTGTGAAAGCAGGTGGCTTACAGCCTTCAACTAAAAAGTGTCTGTAAATCAGTTCTGAAATATCGCGCAGGATTAAAACCATTACGGAGAGGTTTATTAAAACCGCTCCGTAACAAAAAAGGTATCACCTGATTGGTATGTGCTCATTGGCGAATATTTTACGCCCCTGAAACCCTACTCATCGGTTTCTCCTCCCAAATAAGCGCTGACAACCATCGGGTCACGCAGTAAATCATCCGCTTTACCTTCCAATACCACATGCCCGGTATCCAGCACATAGCCGCGGTCGGCAATCGAAAGCGCCATCAACGCATTCTGCTCCACCAGTATTATGCTCGTACCGCCTTCATTAATCTCACGTACAATATCAAAAATCTGCTCAACCAAAATCGGAGACAACCCCATCGAAGGTTCATCCAACAACAGCACCTGCGGGTTGGCCATCAGGCCGCGCGCAATCGCCAGCATTTGCTGTTCACCACCCGAAAGCGTCCCGCCTGCCTGGTTCCTGCGCTCTTTCAGGCGCGGAAAGCGCACGAACATCGCCTCCATGCGTTCCTTCACCGTCGAGCGGTCAGCCACCGAATAAGAACCGATTTCAAGATTCTCCCACACCGTCATCGAGGCGAAAACGCGGCGCCCCTCAGGCACATGAACCAACCCCTTGCGCACAATTTCCTGCGGCGAAGTGGCGCTGATATTCTCACCGTGATAGCGGATACTGCCGCTGCTCGGGTGCAAAATACCCGAAATCGTATTGAGGCTGGTGGATTTTCCCGCCCCGTTTGCACCGATCAGCGCAACAATCTCCCCTTCATTCAAATGAAAACTCACATCCTTAAGCGCGTGGATGGCTCCATAGTGTACATTAATATTCTCTACATTAAGAATCATGAGGTCTTACGCTCCCTGAATTTTTTCGCCAGCGCCGCGCCGCCCGGACCGAGGTAAGCCTCAATCACACGCTCATTCTTTTGTATCTCCGCCGGTTCGCCTTCTGCAATTTTTTCACCAAAATCCAGCACAGCAATGCGATCCGAAATTTTCATCACCACATGCATATCGTGTTCAATGAGGATAATCGTCATGGTGAACTCAGAGCGCATTCGCTGGATGAGTCCAATCATCTCCTCCGTTTCGTGCGGGTTCATCCCGGCCGTGGGTTCATCCAGCAGCAGCAGCTTGGGGTTGCTTGCAAGCGCGCGCGCAATTTCCAATTTACGCTGTGCACCGTAGGGCAGGCTAACCGCCGCCGTGTTTGCCGCTTCACGCAGTCCCACAAAATCCAACCAACGAAACCCCTCCCTGATCGAAAATGCCTCTTCTCGCCGGTAACGCGGCGTATGCAAAATTGCATCCAGCCACGATTCCTTCAGCAGCGGGTGGAAGCCCACCATCACATTTTCCAAAGCCGTCAGGTTTGAAAACAGCCTGATATTCTGATACGTACGCGACAAACCAATCGAAGCGATCGTATCAGTTCCCTTGTTGCAAATTGAGTTGCCGTAAAACAGTACATCCCCATGATCCGGCGTGTAAAACCCCGAAATACAATTGAACAGCGTCGTCTTGCCTGCACCGTTGGGTCCGATAATCGAGTATATGGATCCCTCTTCAACTTCAAGGCACACACGGTTAACAGCTGTTAACCCGCCGAAGATTTTGCTAACCTCACGCGCC
This sequence comes from Anaerolineaceae bacterium, assembly GCA_018060515.1. Taxonomy (GTDB): domain Bacteria; phylum Chloroflexota; class Anaerolineae; order Anaerolineales; family Anaerolineaceae; genus UBA6107. Next base: position 9,924 of record JAGOVY010000006.1, read on the forward strand.
TCGATCACCACGTTACTCATGGCTCACCTCCGCGGCGTCTGCTTTTTCCACCTCTTCAGGCGGCGGCTCATACCTCGGTCTCTTGGAGGGAATCATCCCATCCGGCCGCGAAATCATCATCACCACTAACAGCGCGCCAAAAGTCAGCAGGCGGAAGTTCGCGAACTCGCGTAAAATTTCAGGCAGCCCCTTCAGCGCGAAAGCGCCCAAAAAAGTACCCGGAATGCTCCCCATCCCCCCCACAATGATCAGGCTGAGAACATTGATCGACGCCATCAGCGCGTGCTCTTCCGGCCCCGTAAACTGGTTGCGGCTGGCGAAAATCGCCCCTGCCAGCCCGGCGAATGCCGCCCCCAGCGCCAGCGCCAACAGCTTATAACGGCTGGTATTCACACCTGTGGCGCGGGCTACCGTTTGGTCTTCTCGAATCGCAAGCCAGGCGCGCCCCGAACGTGAGTATTGCAGCCGGTTATAAACAAAAGCTGCCAACAGCACCGCTGCCGCAATCAAATACATAAAGTGGGCATCACTGCTGAAAGATCTGCCAAACAACGTCGGCCCGCTGATATTTTGAATCCCGCGCGGACCACCGGTAAAAGCGGTAAGCACGTCACTTTTCAACAGAATACGCACAATCTCGCCAAAACCAAGCGTAACAATTGCCAGGTAATCGCCGCGCAGCCGCATCAGCGGCAGCCCCAGCAGCACACCCGCCAGCGCTGCCAACGCCACCCCCAATGCCAGTGCCGGCCAAAACCCCCACATCAAGTTGTGCGGAATCGGCGAGTTCAGCAGCGCCATCGTGTAAGCCCCGATGGCGAAGAAAGCGATATATCCAAGCACCAACTGACCCGAAAGCCCCACAATAATATTCAGCCCAAGCCCAAGGATCACATAAATCCCAACCGTGCCAGCCACATAATTCCAGTAAGACCCCCATTTCAGCGGCAGGAAGATCACCAGCAGCCCCAGAACCACCGCCCCGCCAATCAGCAGCACCAGCCGATATTTTCCGTGGAGGGTTCGGCTTAGCGTAGCTTTAAGCTTTTGCAGCCCCGCTCCAACCCACCTGAAAGCATTTTGGCTGCCTTCGAGGTTGAACACACCATAAATTAAGCCCCCCAACGCTGCTCCGCCGAGGTAAATTCCCGCGCTCGCCAGCGCGCCAGCCAGCGGCGCCAGATCGAACAGCGTCACGCGAATGAAATCAAAAGACAGCACCGCCAAATACAGTCTGAAATCCACCTTATTGATCAAAAACCAGCCCAAGCCCAGGCTGAAAAAGAACACAATCAAACCCGAGGCAAACCCTGCCGTTGCCCCCAGCGTCAACCAGCGGGTTACCGATCGCGTTTGGCTCTGTTTTGCCGCCGCAGCCCCAGCCCACACCGCCAGCAAAAGGGTGTAAATCACCATAAAATGCGGCGCCGGCAGGCTGCCAACCAGCGGCGTCCCGCTGATCTTCGAAAGCAGCGTGCCCATCAGCGTGTTAAAGCCAATCAGCACCAAAAAAATGTGCACAACCGCGAAAATTACTCCTGTCCGTAAACTGTTCCGAATTTGAGGGTTCATACCTTTTCCTCCGCCAGCACTTCGCCCAACAAACCGGAAGGACGGAAGATCAGGATGATGATCAGCAAAGCAAAAGCAATCACATCCTTAAGCTGAAAGTCAATTCCCAGCGCAGCCGGTCCCAGAGATTCAATCACACCCAAGAAGAGACCACCCAGCATCGCTCCCGGCAGGTTGCCGATGCCCCCCAGCACCGCCGCCGTAAAAGCCTTAATCCCCGGGATAAAGCCCACAAAATAATACACCAGCCCATTGTGCAGCCCCCACATCACCCCCGCGGCGCCCGCCAGCGCCCCGCTGATTAGAAAGGTCCGGCTGATCGTTTTATCCACATCAATCCCCATCAATGCGGCCGTTTTCTTATCCAGCGCCACCGCTCGCATCGCCCGCCCAAAGCTGGTTTTCTGCACCATCAGGTAAAGCCCGCCGAGCAGCAAAAAAGACAAAACAAAAGTGAAAACCCCCGTATAAGGGATAACCACAGTGCTGCCGTTGATCAGAACCTTCCAGCCGCTGCCGCGCAGCAAAATATCGGGGTTCGCCACATCGCGCAGTTGCGGGCTGAAGAGCAGTTGCGCCGCATTCTGCAAAAAGATGGAGGCGCCAATCGCACCGATCAAAGGCACCAGCCGCGGCGCTTTGCGCAGCGGGCGGTACGCAATCTTCTCCAGAAAATATCCCAAAGATGCTGAAACACCCATGCCAATGATAAAGGTAATCAAAATCGCCACCACCGGATACGCATTTGAAAAACTCAGATCAGGCTTAACCTTAATCGCTTTGAAAGCCTCCAAAGCAAAAAAACAGGCGTAAGCCCCTAACATCATAACTTCGCCGTGGGCGAAGTTAATCATAAATAAGATGCCATATACCAGCGTATAGCCAATGGCGATAAGAGCGTAAACCCCGCCGATGATCAACCCAGCAATCAAAAGTCGAGTCCACGTTTCTGGCCCGTACTCCTGCTGGATAAAAAGAACTTGATAAAGCCGGTAAACAATAAAAATGATAATGGCTGCGCCAAGCAGAACCCTGGCAAACCTAAGCGCCTGAGCGATCTTGCGGTTTTTACTGATTTTTCTCAATGAATCATTCATAAACACGTGGCACTTTCTTCGTGGTCACATAGGTGGTCGGGGAGGGGATCCTCCCCGACCGAGGAGAGAAGGAAGACTAAGGAGCAGGAACCCAGGCGCCACCTTGAATCGTAACGAACATCGGCGGTAAAGTATTGCATTCACCGCTTGCATCGCAGCTGTAAGTGCCGCCAATTCCCTTGAAATCGGTCAGTGAACGTACCGCTGCAACCAGTGCGCTGCGCGGAACATAAAGGTTGCCGTTATCACTCAAAATCGCCACCGACTTAATCGCTGAAATCAATCCAGCTACTGCGTCATAACCATTCCAGGTATACGGAGAGAGCGAGCCGGCTTCTTTACCATAGGCTTCAAGGTATGCGGCATCGAAAGCATCTTTTTCTGGTGAATCAGGAGGAATCGGCGCGATGGTTGCAAAAGCGCCTTCACCATTGGCTCCCGTTCGGGCAAGGAAATCTGCCCCGTATGTGCCGTCATCCCCAAAGAAGACAGCCGTTTCAAGCCCTGTCTGCTTCATCTGGTTGAGGATAACAGCGCCTTCTGCCGTGTACCCGCCAAAATAAAGCGCATCGGGGCTGGTGGATGCCACAGCCGAGAGCACCGGCGTGAAATCAGTTTCGCCTTTGGTCACAGCTTCAGTCGCTACAACCTCGCCGCCCAGTTCAACAAAGCGCGCCGCCACCGCTTCCGCCAGACCCTTGCCGTAGTCGCTGCCATCGTGCAGCACCGCCAAACGCCGTGCGTTTAACTTGTTATACAAATACTCTGCAGCCGGCGGACCCTGTCGCGCATCGGTGAAAACAATACGATTGAAGACAGACGAACCCATTGTCGTCAAAGCCGGCAGACTAGCAGAAGGCGAGAGCATCGCAATCCCCGCTTTTTCATAAATCGGCATGGCGGCAGATGTCGCGCCAGAATAAATGTGTCCCGCAACAGCCAACACCCCCTGATCAGAAGCAAACTTGTTCGCCACCGCAGCGCCGCCTTCAGGCGTACCGCCGTCATCTTCTGCAAGCAGCACAAACGTAAATCCATGCAGCTCACCCTGGTCCTTAATGGCAATCAAACCGCCTTGCGAAATGTCGATCCCATAAGAAGCGTCCCCACCGGTCATGGGTGCGCCCATGCCGATCTTAATTAAATCACCAGGTTTAAACACGGCACAACCCAGGGCATCAGCGCTGCACTCCGCGGGCGCTTCGGCGTTTGCCGCGGGGGCTTCGGTGGCGCTGCCAGTCGGCTGGCAGGCAGATACCGCGAACGATAATACCAGGATCAGTACAATAAATTTCAAGGCTTTCATTTCTCTATTCTCCTTAATGATTAATGATTAAGTTATTGTGAAGAACCCGTTCATTCCACATTTCATTTTCTCTTTCAGCACCTCCTCAGTACCCTGCGTTTCTATTCGAAAAAAGAAAAGCCACCTGGTTTCGGTCAGGTGGCTTTGGGGTTTGCTTCTTATTCCTTTTATTCCCTTACTTCTGCCATCCTAACCCGAAAAACACCTGCGTAAAGCCACATGCTCGCAAGCATCATAATAAAAATAATAAAGGAAATGGCGAAAGAAGTTGTCATTTGCTATCCAAGATAATTAAAGAGTTTACGGTTTTTAAATACAAAAGTCAAGCGGTTTTAAGAAATTTTAACAATTAAAAAATTCATTATTCAGCATTCCCCATTTCACCCTTCAGCGCGCCTCGTTTTCGCCTCAATGTGCTGCTCCAACGCGTCACCTGATCGCCCCCCGAATCTTTTGAAACATAGCTGGCATAATCTGCCCGCTCAAACAATTGTTCAAGCGTCTTGCAGCTCTTATCAAGGCTGGCCACCCCAATGCTGATCGTCAGGCGTAACGGATTTTCAGAGTGAATCAGGTTCTCCTGATGAATGTTTTTGCACAAACGTTTGGCCGCTCTTACCGCAGCGCTGGCGCTTGTTTCAGGCATCAGAATCATAAACTCGTCGCCGCCGTAGCGTGCCAAAATGTCCGATCGCCGCAGCGTGTCAGTAAGCACGCGCGATAGCCGTTGCAGCGCGGCGTCTCCAGCCGTGTGCCCCAGCGTGTCATTGATCAATTTGAAATCATCACAATCTACCATCACCACCGAAAGCTCGCGCTCATAACGTAGCGCATTTTGAAAAGTCGGTTCACCCAACTCAATCAGCTTGCGCCGGTTATATAGGCCAGTCAACGCATCGGTCACCGCCAGGTTTTGCACCTCGCTGAAGAGACGCGCGTTTTCAATCGCAATCGCCACATTCGCGCCGAGCAGCTCAAGTATTTCAAGGTCCTGCGCCGAATGAGCATACGGCTGATAAGACTGCACCGAAACCAACCCAATCAGGCTCAAACCAATCTTTAATGGAACAATCATTACAGATTGCGAAACAGATTCATCGTCCTGTTCCCCAACCAAAATCGCCCCGGTTTCATCTGCCAGATCCTGGGTGAAGTTCTCATAAAAAACCGATTTCCCCGTTTGCACCACCCTCCCATACAGCCCCTGATCCATCGGCTGCGCAGAGAGCGCCATCGGCTGACCGTGGTCAACCATAAACACGTCCTCCACCATCCCCGTACCCTCATTCAACTGCGAAATACCGAAGAATTCAGTCAGCATCAGCGCAGAAGTAGCCTGGTAGAAAGCCGTGTAAATCTCATCAGAGCGGATATTCGCGCTGATAACCTGGCTGAGCTTATACAGGGTTTCAAAACGGCTCGCTGACTGCAGCGCACCCTCGTAGAGGCGCGCATTTTCAAGAGCAATCGCCACCTGGTCCGCGAAGGCAATCACCATGCGTTCGTGCTCTTTGTTAAAATGGTGTTTTGTGTGGCTGTCCAGCGCAAGAATGCCGATCGGCTGGTTCTGAATCTTAAGCGGAACACCAAGCCACGATCTAACCGGCTGGTTCGAGCCGGCATAGCGGTTGAAATCTGGCGCAGCTTCAACAATATCACCAATAATTTTCGGTTCATTATCCAGGTAAACCGTCGCCCCGGGGTTGGTGCGCTCCAGCGAAAATTCCAGCCCCATCACTTCACTAAAATCATCAAAGCCATGGCCGCCTACAATCTGCAAGCCGCATTTGGTGAACAACAATACCGCGGCGCTGTCATAGGGCACCACATGTGACAGCTGCTCAAGAATAAGCTCAATCGTCTTCTCCTGATTGAGCGCAGAAACAACCACCGCCCCGGCTTTTCGAATGGTTTCAGCTTCTTCAGCCCGGCGCCGCGCTTCTTCATACAGCTGTGTGTTGCGCAAAGCCACAGTCGCTTGCTGGGCAAAAAGGCTCAACAAACGTGTGTCATTCTCATTAAAACTGTGCTTCTGTTGAATATTGGCAACGTTCAGCACCCCAAGTACCTCATTACTCCCTCCAAGCATGGGCACTGCCAACCCGCTGTAGATATTGTGAACCTCATGAGATTTTAATCGGCCTTCCCATTGGTTGTAATGCGTAATCGTCGCCGCCTGCTTTGTTATAACCGCCCGCCCGATAAGTCCTTCACCAGGTTTGACGATCAGGCCCGTGGTATCCGGCGTGAAATTCTCAGAAACAAGAATGCGAATCGTATCACCCTCCGCATCGTAAATGCCGAGCTCAGCCACCTCAGCATTTAACAGCCGCATGGCACGTTTCACAATTTCCTTCAAAAGAATGTTCACATCGAGCTGCGCGCTGATGTCGCTCAGCGTGGCGCGTAACCCGTCCAACTCCTTGATACGCGTTTTTTCGGCGCTGTACAGACGCGCGTTCTTGATTGCAAGTGAAGCCTGCACGGCAAAAACTTCAAGCAGCTTAATGTGTTCCTCAGTGTAAAATGCCGGTTCTAACTTATTCAGCGTAAAGAACCAATCAATCTGCCCGTCAATCTGAATTGGAACCCCCACCCAGCAATGATAATCAGCCGAAATCGGAGACGGTATAAAACTCGCTTCCTGTGCGATGTCATCAATAATAAAAGCTCTCTTGCTCGAGGTTAACCTCTCCAGGTTTGCCGTCTGCTCAATTTTCAAGCGCATCTTCTGATACTCTTTGAGGTAACGCTTGTCCGAAATTTCAAAACCCCGCGTCCGTGCAACTACAGCCTCCCCTTCATCCACCTGCAGCACAGTGCTGCCGTCGTATGGCACCAACCGCGAGAGCTGATCGAGCAGCAAATCCAGCACTTTGTTGAGATCAAGCGAGGTCGTCAGCGCAGTGCTGATGTCGCGCATCGTCTCTGCCATGCGCCGTTGATCATGCTCGCTCTTGAACAACCTCACGCGTTCAATCGCAACCGCCAGAGAATCACAAATTGTTTGCAGCAGGCGAATCTTGTTGTCGTTCAACGGCGTATGCACATCCTCGTTGAAATTCAGCACCCCCAAAGGTTGTTTGCCAAGGTACAGCGGAAAGGCATAATGCACCGCGTCACTGCTCAACGCGCTGCAGCGGCATTCTTTCACCAATTGTGGATAGGTGAGTTTCCCTTCCATCAACTTCGTCATACACTTCGGCTGCCTGCTGCCCAATTTGTCGCTCGACAATAAATTATCTTCCTCAAGCGGATGGTACTCATACCGTTGGTGCCCTGAGGCATGCGCTCCAAGCAGGTAAAGCCAAATACTCTCCGAACGTGTGATACTCTTAACGGTTTCAAGCACAGGCAGCAGCGCATTCCGCAGTGAAGTAGCCTGGTTGAGGTCTTCGGTTACACTCCGCAGCGTTGCCAGCTCTTCAACCCGCAGTTGAACAGTCTCAAGCGCCGCATGCGTCGTCGTCTCTGCCCGTTTCCGTTCACGGATGTCTTGCAGCATGATAAAGTACGCGGTGGCTGAACTGCCGCTGATCGGAGTGATATTAAGCTCCACCGGAATCTTCTCGCCATCAGCCCGCAGCAGCGCCAGCTCTCCCGATGAAAATGGTTCGCGCAGCGCCGTTTCAGCCACATTCGGCGCCCCGACGATAATCTCACCCAGCCGGCTGCCCCGGCACCTTTCCAGCGTATAACCCGCAAGGCTCGTAAACTGATCATTGCTCTCAAGAATTGCCCCCTGCGGGTCAAGCAGCAGAATGCTGTAACTCGTGTTTTCAAAAATCGCGTGGTACCGTTCCTGAATCAGCACCCTTTCGCTTTCAAGCCTGATTCTTTGCGTAATATCCCGCAGCACCACCAGCGCGCCCACTACCTTGCTCGCCGCCCCAATCAGCGGAGAAATGCGCATGTCATAAGTTTTCTCGCCCAGCCTGATTTCTTCTGAATGATCGCGCATCCACTCTTCCGCCAGAGTGAACCCCGCGTTCTGTTGCAGCGCAGCAGCGAACGGTTTGCCAATATTTGCATCCAAATCAAGAAGCTCAATCTCCGCCGCGCTTGGGTTGTAATCAAGAATTTCTCCCCGCGAATTGAGCGTAATCACACCATCACTCAACTGTTTAAGCAGCGAACTGCCCGAAACCGGAATCACCTCCAAAATACGGTTGCCCAGCAAGCCGTATGCCAGCACAATAATCCCGATCAGCAGCGCAATCAGCGGAATATTCACCACGCTGTTATTCAACCACGCGGGTATCGAGAGCGCAGTGGCCGCAATGAAGAGCACAGCCCCGAAAAGTAAAATCCCCACCTGTCCTCGCTGCCAGCGCGGTGAACGCACATAAGTGTTCAATAACAGCCACAAAGCCGCCAGCATCAGCCCGATATTGTAGGCAATAATCACCCAAAACCAGGGTCCGTGTACGGGCTGCGTAGGTTGCAGCCAGCCAGCCGAAAGTGACCCCGAATCAGGGATCTTCCTGAACAATTCGTGTGCATTGTTCGTCGCAATCAGAATGACCGACAGCGTAGGAATCACATACAACAGCAGCAGGGAAGGGTGGCGCGAAGCCTCGTTTCTGCCGGTGAAAACCAAAGTCAGGGACAGAAACACCGGCGCCATAAACAGCGCGGGCACATACTGCAAATCGTCAAAAAGCTGGGTATACAAAAAAGACCGCGAAACAAGTTCAAGTACATAAATAACCCCCCAGGCAGCCCCCAACGCAGCCAGCGCCACAAGCAACGGCGCGCCCGAAACGCGCCGATGAAACAAAGCAAAGAACATCACCACAATAGAAAAAATGGTCGCAATTGCCGTAATTAACAGAATCGTATAAGAAGATAATAAAAAGCCGGTCATCTGCGCAAGCACCAAAAATGGGTTTCCATTCCCCAATCACCAATCAGAAAAAATACAGTACCCTGAATGCTAATTATACGAATAAAAAATTGTATTAATCGGTACCTATGAAAACTGATAAGAGATTCTAAACTCATCATTTCCCCCAAACACACTGTGAATAACCAGCGGGTTATCCAACCAACTGAAAAACCCGCTGATTCCTATCGCTCACAAATCAAACCGCTGCGCACCCTAATGGCTGACAAGCCCGCGCACAATCTCCAGTTGCCCCGTGCTGCCCAGTTTTACATTTTTCGCTGCGATAAACTTCGCATATTCCGCCATAAAAATCTTGCCAATCGGCCGCAGGTCAAAATTCTCCGGGTGCTCCAAAAAATATTCGCGGTGCACGCGCGTCCACACCAGGCGGCCATCGGTGTCAATGTTAATCTTGGTCACGCCCAGCTCTGCCGCGCGCTTGAATTGGTCCGCATCCACACCCTTGGCACCCTTCAGGTTGCCGCCAGCCTTGTTGATCCGCTCCACCTCTTCCTGCGGCACCGAGCTCGACCCATGCATCACCAGCGGGAACCCCGGCAGCTGCTCCTGGATCTGCGCCAGCACGTCAAAGTGCAGGCTCTGACTGCCGCTGAACTTAAACGCCCCATGGCTCGTGCCGATGGCAACTGCCAGCGAGTCGCAGCCGCTGCGCTCAACAAACTCGCGCGCCTGGGCAGGGTCAGTCAGCATCGCATTGGCTTCATCCACCTGAACATGCTCCTCAACGCCGCCTAATTTTCCAAGTTCAGCTTCAACCACAATTCCTTTGGCGTGGGCAGCATCAACCACACGGCGCGTAATTTCAATATTCTTCTCGAAAGGTTCCGCAGAGGCATCAATCATCACCGATGAATAAAATCCGCTGTTAATGCAGTCATAACAAGTGTCCTCATCGCCATGATCCAGGTGAACCGCGAAAATCGCCTGCGGAAAAACCTCATCAGCAGAGCGGATCAGCCCTTCAAGCATCAACTTGTCTGAGTATGTGCGCGCCCCTTTGCTGATTTGAATAATGAAAGGCGCGGCGCTGTCAATATTGCCCTGAAAAAGCCCCATCGTCTGCTCGAGGTTGTTGATATTGTAGGCGCCGATGGCATACTTGCCATAAGCCGCTTTAAAGAGTTCTTTCGTCGTAACAATCATATTCCATCTCCTTTAATCTCCGCGCGCGGAGGTATTTTTCACCCTCAATTATAGCATCTCAAAGCGCTGCCTTCCATACCCTTCCCCCTCGCGCTTCCCCTTATCGCAGTCCCCATTCTTCCTTGCGCCAGATCAGCTTCTATAAATCCTCATCCACCACATAGTCCGGCAGATCGTCTTCATCAATGTCTTTTGCCGAAACCACCTTGCCGCGCACTGAAATGCCCGCCTTGTGCACTGCGTTGCGGTCGCCGCAAACCAGATAATGCCAGTCGGGCAGGTCGGCGCCATTTGCCACCAGGCGGTAAGCGCAGGTTTCCGGCATCCACGAGAGCAGCCCCGCCAGTTCTGGTGTCAGTGTCAAACACGTCGGCACTAACACAGACCGTTCTTCATAACGCGTACAGCGGCAATGAAAAATCTCAAGATACTCGCACACTACGTTGGTCATATAAACCTGCCCGCTGTCTTCATCCTGAAATTTAATCAAGCAGCAGCGCCCGCAGCCATCGCACAGGCTTTCCCATTCTTCGCGGCTCAGTTCATTCAACGGTTTCGCTTTCCAAAAAGCAGCAGACATGCGCTGATTATAGCGGATTTGCGCCAACCCGCATTAACCCGCCAGCCATTAACAACAAATCCGCCTAAAAAGGCGGATCTGTAAAGTTCATCGTTAATATTCCGGTTACTTCACGCTTTACCGGTTTGACAAAGCAAAAGTAACGTCCGCCGGCATCCCCGGTTTCAGCCGCGCATCCGGGTTCGGCACGCTGATCACCACCGCGTAAACGGTAGAGGTGCGCCCATCGGCAGTCTGCACATTGCGCGGAGTGAACTCAGCTTCACTTGCAATCCGCATCACCTTGCCGCTGAAGGCAGCGTTGGGGAAGGAATCTACCGTAATCGCCACCTGCTGACCCAAAGTAACCTGACCATACCGGTCTTCAGGAATATAAACCGTTAGCGTCAAATCTTCAAGCTGACCGATAATCATCACCACACCGCCAGCCGCGGCCAATTCACCGGCTTCGAGGTTGCGCGTCATAATGATCCCGTCAATGGGTGCGGTAACCGCCGCCCGGTCCAACTGAAGCTGCAGCAAAGCCAGGGCAGCGTCTGCCTGGCTGGCGTTGGCTTCAGCCTGAGAAATTGCCGCTTCAGCCTGCGCTACACCAGCTTCAGCCGATGCCACCAGCACAGATTCATCACCCGTTTGCAGTTGGAAGAGAGCATCTCGGGCGTTGTCAGAGCGTGCCTGTGCAATTGCCACATTCGCCCGCGCAGTCAACACAGCATCCGCAGCCGTAGTATTGAGCACCCGGTTATACTCCAACCGCGCCACATCCAATTCAGATTGTGCCCGGTCGAGATTATTCTGCGCCGATTCGATCAACAGGTCTTCATTGCTCGCTTCTGCCTGCTCCAGCGTGATTTCTGCCACGGCTAACTTCGCCTGAGCTTCGTTCAGCCGCTTCTCCATCTTGGTGAAATTCTGGCTGCTTACTTTCTCCAGCTCTTGCTTTAAATCTTCCAGTTCCTTATCCAGCGCTTCCTGCGCCGCATCAACCTCTATCTGAGCCGCAGCCACCCGTTCGCTTTTCTGGAAGTACCAGCCCGGCTGATCCTCAACCGAAGTTTCAGCCGTCCACGCGTTCACCCTTGAATAAGGGTCTTGAGCCCGCGCGCTTTGCAATGCCAGATCGCGCTGGTTTTGGGCATAAACAAGCTGCGCCTGCGCAGCGCTCAGCGTTGCCGCCGCGGCGTCAACCCCGGCCTGCGCCTGGTTGTATTGAGCTTGCAGAAAATCATCTTCAATGGTGAAGAGCACGTCGCCAGCGCTGACGGTATCTCCCTCTTCTACATTAATTTCCAACACCCTGCCGCTCACTTCCGGAGCAACGGGAACCTCAAGCGCGGTTAAATAGCCCGAAGCCGTGAGGTTGGAATTCGATTCCACACTGCAGGCGCTCAGCGCCAGCGGAAGAATCAAAGCCAGAGACAAAAAGAGCAGATGAGCACGTTTCATATGAGAAACTCCTTATAGTGAGAAGTGTTAGAGACGTTTCCGGAAGACCAGAACCGAGGAAATAAAGTAAATAATGCTGAGGATGATCAGCGGTACCGTCGAAGTCCACAGCAAAGATCCGGCGCTTGCGCCGCGCACGATGATTCCGCGCGTAATTTCAACATAATGCGTCACAGGCAAAAGTTCGCTGTACCAATACGTGATTGCAGGCATGTTCTCCCGTGAGAACATCAAGCCCGAGAGAATGATCGCCGGGATTAACACCACAAATACCGACAGATACACCGCCTGCATTTGCGAGCGCGAAATGTTCGAGATCAGTACTCCCATCCCCAAAGAGCCCACGATAAAGATCAAACTCAGCAAAATGAGATCCCAGAAATTGCCGGCAACCGTTACCCCAAACAAAAGCTTGCCCAGCCACAGCAGCACAAACAGGTTGAAGATGCTGACCACCAGGTAAGGGATGATTTTACCGAGCATCAATTCCCAGGCTTTAATCGGTGTAACAATCAACTGCTCCATCGTGCCTTGTTCACGTTCGCGCACAATCGCCAGCGCCGTCAGCAGCAGGGTTTGCACTTGCAGCAAAATCGGAATCAACCCCGGGATCATAAATAGCTTCTGGTCACCGTTCGGGTTGTACAGTGTGCGGATATTATCCTGAATCGGCAGCTCCAAAGTAAAATTTGCCCCGCTGCGCGAAATCCGCTCCACCAAAATCTTTTGCGAAGCCATCTGGCTGATCGCGCTTAATTTAAGTTGAGTGGTCATCGCATCCGTCGGGTTCATCGACCCATCCACCAGAACCTGCACAGTGGCTGTTTGATTGGTGTTAAGCTGCCGCCCAAAATCCTCCGGGATGATAATCCCCACGTCAATCTGGTCGCGATCGATGAGCGCTTGCAATTCACTCTGGTTGGCAACGGCGTAACGCAGCTCAAAATCCTGGCTGCTCGTAAACTGGTCCAAATACCGCCGGCTGGCGTCAGATCTGCTCAAATCCACAACCCCAATGCCGGTATTCAGCGATTCACCTGAGATACCGTAACCGAGCAGAACCAGCAACATTGCGGGCAGCGCCAATATCAACCCCAGCGTAAGCGGGTCACGCCAGATGTGAAATAACTCTTTCTTCATGATGGTCCAAAGACGTTTCATTTATGGCTCCTGATTGTGTAACTGATCTGCGCCTGAGTTTGCCCCGGAGCGTTGCTCTGTAACCATGGAGATAAAGGCGTCTTCAAGAGACGGTTGGATAATCTCCAGGGAGTTAACAATAAAACCGGCGTGCGTCAGCGCTTTTTCGATCTGGCTTGATTCATGCGCCGTATTAACCGTCACATGCACCTGCGCGCCGTGCACCGATACATTTTTCACAACCGCCAGGCTTTGCAGCAGGTCGGCGGCGTCGCTGGGGCGGTCGCAATCCACCTGCAGCAGAATTCCCGGCAACCGATCCTTAATCGATTCAGGGCTGGCGAGCGCCACCAATTCACCCTGGTACATCATGCTGATCGTGTTGCAGTAATCAGCCTCATCCATATAATGCGTGGTCGCCAGCACGCTTACCCCTTCTCCAGCCAGCGCATAAATCAAATCCCAAAACTCGCGCCGCGAAACCGGGTCAACCCCCGCGGTCGCTTCATCAAGAAAGAGCATCGGCGGCTTGTGCACAATCGCGCAGGCCAAAGCCAGCCGCTGACGCCAGGCGCCTGAAAGCGTGCGCGTCTGTTCCCGCTCAAAACCTCTCAGCCCCGAAATTTCAATAAGGTATTCCACCCGTGCCGCGCGCTCTTTTCTGTTTACCCCGTAAATATCGGCGTAAAAATTCATATTCTCAAGCGCTGTCAGATCGTTATAAAGCGAAAACTTCTGCGACATATACCCGATTTGCCGCTTAACCTCTTCGGGGTGTTTCGTTACGTCATACCCCAAAACTGTCGCCGAGCCCGTTTCTGGCAGCAGCAGCCCGCACAGCATGCGGATCGTGGTGGTTTTTCCAGCCCCGTTAGGTCCCAGCAGCCCAAAAATTTCACCCCGCGGAATGTAAAAACTGATATTATTCACAGCGCTGAACTTGCCAAAGCGTTTGGAAAGGTTCTTCACCTCAACCGCGTTTACATAATCGTTCACAGCGCGCCTCGCTGTTGTTTCACCAGGTGCACAAAGGCATCTTCCATCGTTCGGCGTGTATGCCGCAGCGTAATAATCTCAGCCTTGCTTTGCTTCAACTGAACCTTGAGCGAACGCAGCGCTTTTTCTGATGCTCCGTTTCCCGATACAAGCACGCGAATTCGGTCGCCTACCGGGTTCCAGTCCAATACGTCATCCGATTCAGAAATAATCTGGCGCATCAACTTGCGTGGTTTTGCTTTCACCTCAAGAATTTCGAATGGCAGGTTGGATGTCAGCGCTTCAGGCGAGCCCGAGGTTAAAATTTTCCCCTGATAGAGAATCCCCACCTGATGGCAGCGTTCAGCTTCATCCATATAGGGTGTACTTACCAGCACCGTAACACCGTTCTGCACCACCCTCGCCAGCAGCACCCACAACTCGCGCCGCGATACCGGGTCAACCCCCGTGGAAGGCTCATCCAAAATCAGCACCCGCGGGTTGTGCACCATCGCGCACGCCAGCGCCAGCTTCTTTTTCATCCCGCCAGAAAGATTGCCCGCGCGCCGCTTGGTAAATTTCTCCAACTGAGTGATCGACAGCATCTCTTCAATCCGCTGCTGCTTCTCCGCCGCAGGCACGTGTTGAATATCTGCAAAAAAGTTCAGATTCTCCATAATATTCAAATCAGGGTACAAACTAAAGTTTTGCGGCATATACCCCAGGTGGCGGCGCACCTCTTCAGCCTGGTTGCGCACGTTAAACCCGCTCACCCAGGCGTTTCCGCTGGTAGTGTTCATCACCGAAGAGAGAATGCGCAGAATGGTCGTCTTCCCCGCGCCGTCCGGTCCCACCAGCCCATAGAGAATCCCCTGCGGAATTGCGAACGACACATCCTCAATGGCAGGCGCCCGATTCTTGGATGTGTACCGTTTGGTTAAGTTTTCTGCTTTAATTGCGCTTTCCATAAGCCTCCTGTACTGCTCAGGTCACGAATCCATCTTACTCGCTGCCTCTGCCTGATCAAAGATGTTAACAGTCACCAACCAATATGACGCCAGCCACATCGTGATATGACCGGCGTCACCTTAAAGCGCCACAGCAACCGGTGTTTTAAAGGATTCATGTTATGATGAAATCATGGGAAGACCTCTCGAACCTGGTCTTATTCGCATTTTTCGCTATTTCACCGGTGTTGCCGCTGTATATTTCTTGATTCTCTGGGGTTATGGCGCCGCTGCGTCTGAGCAAAGCCTCTCGCTTCAAGCCCAGTCGCTCCTCAACCTGGTTGCCAACCTTGCCCTCTACATCTATCTCTCGGTTCCCTGGCTCGAACGAACCCTGAAAAGTCTCTACCTGCCGCTTGCCCTAATCGTCTATACCGGCGCCGTCATGTTCAGCAACATGATCTACATCGTCGATCCCACCGAAAACCTCTTTACCTTATTACAGCGCGGATGGATGCTCGTGCCCATCTTGCTCGTACCGCTGGTGATCATCGCCTGGCAATACTCGCTTGCGCCGGTCATCCTTTTCACCATCTTTACCAATGGCATCGAGCTCGCCATCTTGTACAGCGTCGTCAAGCGTTTGGATTTTTCCACCCTGCCAGTGTTGGGCCTTCCTTTAATCCTGGCGTTCGCCTACGGTACAGTCGGCTTTATCGTCGTACAGTTGATGAAAACACAGCGCTCGCAAAAGCGTAAACTGATCCTGGCCAATATCCGCCTGGGTCAGCAAGCCAACACCCTCGAGTCTCTCGCCATCAGCCGTGAACGCAACCGCCTCGCGCGCGAGCTGCACGACATTCTGGCGCATACCTTAAGCGGCATGGCCGTCAACCTCGAAGCCATCAAAGTCATGCTGCCCCCCGATGCAGATGAAATCTCCGGCATGCTCGACCACTCGCTCAACGCCGCCCGGCTGGGCTTGGATGAGACCCGCCGCGCCCTGCAAGACCTGCGCGCCCGCCCCCTCGAAGACCTCGGCTTGGATTTAGCCCTCCGCGCACTGGCTCGCACCTTCGAGGAACGCGAATCCATCAATACACAGCTCCAAATCTCCCCGCAATTACCCGTCTTGTCGCCGGATGTCGAACAAACCATTTACCGCATCACCCAAGAGACGCTCGCCAACATCTCAAAACACGCCAACGCCAGTCAGGTTTGGCTAAAGCTTGAATCTACCGCCAGCCGTATTGAGCTCACCATAAAAGACGACGGCGCCGGCTTTAACCCCAAAGAAAAACTCGCCAACGACCGTTTCGGCATCAAAGGCATGCGCGAACGCGCCGCAGTGGTCGGCGGGTTGCTATCCGTCCAGAGCCAACCCGGCGAGGGCACAACAGTTCAATTTATATGGGAAATACCAGATGATCAAAGTGCTGATCTGTGATGACCAGGAAATCGTCTGCGAAGGACTGCAGCGCATCCTGAAAACTGACCCCCAAATCAGTGTGGTCGGCATTGCCCACAATGGGCAAGAAGCGCTGGATTTGGCTTCACAACTGAACCCCGATCTGGTTTTAATGGATCTGAAAATGCCGCTCATGAACGGCATTCAAGCCACCCGCCGCCTGCGTCAAACGCATCCCAAAATCCAGGTATTAATCCTCACCACCTATACCGATGACGAATGGCTCTTCGACGCCATTCGCAATGGCGCCGCGGGCTATCTGCTCAAAGACAGCCCAAGCAAAGATCTGATCAGCGCCATCAAAGGCACCGTTTTGGGTGAATCCTTCATAGATCCGAGTGTGGCGCGTAAAGTGCTGCAAAACGTGGCGCAAACTCCGCAGCACGAGTCTCAGCCCAACATCACACTCACACCGCGCGAGCGCGAAATCCTCGAACTGCTGGCTTTGGGGCTCTCCAATGCCGATATCGCCAGCCGGCTTTACCTTTCGCGCGGCACCGTGCGCAACTATATGAGCGACCTCTTTACAAAACTCGGCGTCTCCGACCGCACCCAAGCCGTAGTTGTCGGCTTGCGCCTCGGTCTTGTGGATATCAACAAGCTCTGAGTTTCCCCTAAATCCCCCAAAAACCGCGCCGGTATCTTAATCCCCTTGCTTCAATCCCTCTCGGGTGCTTCTGCCGCGCTCTCACTGGCCGCCGGCAGCTTAAACTTGAACCACACCGGAAGGATGATAATCAGCGAGACCACAGCCGTAACCAAAAACGGAAACTGCGGCGAAATATTCTCCCACAACAGACTGCCGATAAAAGGCGCCGGCAGCGAAATCAACCCCAGGCTGGTGCTGAACAGTCCAAAAGCCGTCCCCCGCATGTGCGCTGGCACAGCCTTACTGATCAACGACTGGTAAGCCGGCGCCATCAGACCCATCCCGATGCCGGCGAGCGCGAACCCCACAAAATACATCCAGGCCGGGCTGGCCGCCGGCAGAATCGCGATGCCCCCCAGCGCGAGCGAATTAAATACGAAACCAATACTAATCCCCACGCGTTCCCCTCGTTTATCCGCCAGCCAGCCGCCGGGAATCATCAACGCCATCGAAAATAACCCAAAAACCCCATTCAGCAAGCCGATGGTTTGAATCGTAAGGTTGCCGATTTTCTCCATATACAACCCGAGAAAGTTCAGCGAAATACCGTAAGAAACATCCCTCACACCATCGGTAATCAAAATCCAGGTGATCACACCCCCCGCAAACACCAGCGCAAACAGTTCGCCAAGGTTCTTCTTGAGCCCCGTAAACGTCAGCGCCGCGCGATTGTAAACCACCGTATCATGCTTGCCGCTGCGCGCCATCCCAATGCGGATCACCATCGCCATCATATACAACACCGCCGCAGCCCACAGCATCGCCTTAAAACCATAGTTTTGCACAATCCAGCCGCCTGCCGGCGGACCGATAACCGCCACAACCCCATACAGCATCTGCGCCACACCAAACACCCGCGCCCGGTTATCATCGCTCGATTTTTCAGCAATGAAAGCGTCAAAACTTGGTCCCACCAGCGCGCCCGCCGCCGCTCCAACCGCGCTTGAGAGCAGCACCATCAGCCAGCTTGTCGAGCCCACCAGAATCAGCGCGCCGATCGTGCCGAAAACACTCCCAATTGCCACTGCGCGTAGCCGTCCAAGCGAATCTGATACCCAGCCGCCCAAAATTTGCAGCACCAGCGGCACAATCTGCGACAGCGTGTAAAACAAACCAATCTGCGTCACCGTGGCGCCCAGCGATTCAAGGTAAAGCGAAAGCAGCGGTCCGTACATATTGCCGCCAAGGTTTGCCAAAATCATCGCCACCATAAACATGATCAGCACAGGTGGCAGCAGGGGTTTCTTATCTGAGTGGTTCGTTGTTATCATCGCTGTTGTTCCCAAATATCTAAGCAGAAATCAAAAAAGGGGCAGCGTGCCCCCCGCTTGCAATCAGCGCTCGCACCCTTGCAGGGGAGGGGGCTTAGCGCTTAAGGCCCAGCACCTGCAGAACAGCCATCGCTTCGCTTTCAGGGTCGCTCTCTTCTCGCCGCCGCACCACTTCGCGCCCAATGCGCAACTCTAAACCCTGCAGCTCGCGGCGCGCCTGCGCCAGAGAAACCAGGTTTTCAAGCGTCGTCGGGCCGCCGCTGTTGAAATCCAGTTGCCGCGGCGAAAATACCTCATAAACATAAGCGCCGCCGCGTTTCAACCCGGCTGCAACCCGCCGGTGCAGAGGCTCGCGCTCATCCTGCGGCATATGACAAAAAAAGCACATAATCAAATCCCAGGCGCCTGGCTCAATCACGTAATCATTCAAGTCCGCCGTAATCGTGGTCAGCGTTACCGCGTTCAGCTGCGCCAGTTTTTGCGCCTTCGCGTTCCCCACAGCAGAGAAATCCACCGCCGTCACCTCATACCCGCGCTTTGCCAGGTACACTGCGTTGCGCCCTTCGCCCTCTCCCAAAGACAAAACCTTGCCGGGCTTCAGGAGCGCGGCGCATTCTACTAAAAATTGATTCGGCTGAGTGCCAAAGTGGTACTCAGCGCCTGCGTATCGTTCATCCCATTTCATCCCGCCATTATAGCCCCATTTCCTCATCAAACACCAACATTTATCCTGCCCGCGGGCAAAATTTGGTCAAAAATCGTCTGAATATCCCACCTAAGACACATTCCCAAGCTCGCCAAATTCGTTATACTCTTATTGCCCCCAAAAAGGGACTTTTAAGTTGGGAGACTTTAACATGCAAATCGTAACAGACAGCGGATCCGACGTTAACTTTAATGCCGAAGAACTGAAGAAATTCAATGTACACATCGTTCCTCTAAAAGTAACCTTAGGTGAGACCTCATATCGTGAAGGCATTGATATTCAACCCGATGCTTTCTACAACCTGCTTGACGCCTCAGAGCAGATGCCTACCACCTCGCAGCCGTCAGCCGGTGATTTTGCCGCCGTCTATAGCGAGCTCGCAAAAACCGACCCCGATATCCTCTCCATTCACATCTCCTCGGGCCTCAGCGGCACAGTAAACTCAGCCCGCGCCGCCGTAGCGCTGGCGCCTGAAGCGCGCGTCACCGTGATCGATACCAAAACACTCTCCGTACCCGCAGGCTGGCAGGTAGAAGCCGCCGCCCGCGCCGCTGCTGCCGGCTGGCCGCTCGAGAAAATCCTCGCGCTCATCGCCCGCGTCGGCGAGGCAACCAACGTCATGTACTCCCTCAAAGAACTGAAATACCTCATCCACGGCGGTCGCATCAGCCACATGAAAGGGCTGATCGCCTCCATGCTCAACATCAAACCCATCATCGGCGTCGAAAAAGTGGGCGGAACCTACGTCAACCTGGCGCAGGCGCGTTCCTTCAACAACGCCATTAAAAGCCTTGGCGATCTCATCAGCAAAAAGTTTGAACCGGGTACAAAAATGCGCATGCAAGTCGTGCATGCCTCAAACCCTGAAGGCGCCCAGCAGCTTGTGGAAGAAGTCTCCAGTCGCTTCGATATAGAATGGGTGCCCATGCGCCAACTGTCCCTCGTGCTCGGCGCGCACGTCGGCCGCAGCATGATCGGCGTGTGTTTTGCCCCCGCCGCTGAGTTTACCGAAATCCCATAATTTGAAACCACCACCAATCAGTCGGGCAGGTATCCAACCTGCCCGTTTTTAATCCCCGCGCATAACCCTTCCCGTGCGCTTCACCAACAAATCCCGAGGCCGGCTTGCACCTGCGGCGCTCCATACCGTTCACCCCCATCCACCTGCGCATAGCCGTCACATCCCTTGCGCCTCTGCGCCAACCGCCGCTGAGAATCTCACAGAGCGCGCCCAGCTTCTCAGTTATAATGGAGTGCATGCACCACCCTCAACCCTCGCCACCCGGAGCCCACATGACCATCCCTTACACCTCCATATGCGTTTTTTGCGGATCCGCCGACAACCTCGCCCCAGAGTATTACACCGCCGCGCGCTCAATCGGCGCTCTTATGGCGCAGCAGGGCATCAGGCTCGTCTACGGAGCCGGCTCCACCGGCTTGATGGGCGCCCTCGCTCAAAGCGCGCTGGCTGCCGGCGGAGAGGTGATCGGCATCGTCCCCAAAGGTCTCGACAGCTCCCAGCTCATCTTCACCACCGGCCTCACCCAGCTTGAAATCGTTCCCGATATCCAACAGCGCAAAGCGCGCATGAACGAACTCGCGCAAGCCTTCATCGCCCTCCCCGGCGGTTACGGCACCCTCGATGAAACCTTCGAAGCTCTCACCTGGTCGCAAATCGGCTTACACCGCAAACCAGTCGCCTTTCTCAACACCAACGGCTATTGGGATGACCTGCTGGCTTGGATCCGGCGCGCCTATCGCGACCGCTTCATTTACTCCGAACACCTCAGCCTCTTCGTCGAAGACGCCTCACCCGATGAGCTGCTGCGCAAACTCGCCGCCTTCGAATTTCCACACAATATCGCCCGCTGGCTGGAGCGTTAACCAAGGAGACGCATGAAGAAAAAGCTGCATATTACAATCCTCCTGCTCTTGGTAATCGGCACCCTCTTCGGCGTGCTGCTGGCCATCTTCACCCCCTTTGGCACCGGCTTCGACGAAGAACGCCACCACCTGCCGCGCGTCTTCGACATCTCCGTCTTCAACATGCTTCCCAACACCACCGTAGACAATCAAACCGCCTATTTCTCTGAGTTTCATACCCTCTCATTTTGGCGCCGCTTCTTCCGTGATGAAGGCTTCGAAATGTTCAAACCCGAAACCTTCCTCGTCCGCGGCAACTACGGCGGCATGAGCATTGGCGCCATCAACTCAGTCTACCCCCCGCTGATGTTCTTCCCCCAAGCCGCTGTCGCCGGCATCGCCTGGCGCTTCTTCGATTGGCCCATCATCCCCGTGACCATCGTAATGCGCATCGTGGGCTTGCTTCTTTTCCTGGCGGGCTGTGCCGTCACCCTCAAACTGCTGCCTATCAGCAAGTGGAGCTTCCTCGTGCTCGCCCTCACCCCCACCGCCTTGTATCAGGCTTCCACCATCAACGCCGACGGCTACTCCTTCGCAGTGGGCTTCATCTTTATGGCCTTGGTCCTCAATGCCGCGCTCCGTCCCCAGGTCAAACTCACCCGCGGCTATTGGCTCGCCCTCATCCTCGCAGTTATCGGGCTCGGGTTGGGCAAACCCGCCACTGTCTTCCTCCTGCCCATGCTCCTCATGCTGCCGCGCCGTGTGTTCTCCTCGCGCGCCCAGCTCATCACCCTCTGGCTCGTCAGCATCGCCGCCTTCATCTTCCAATTTGCCTGGCTCTACCTCGGCTTCCAAAACACACGCTTCGGCAGCGAGATCTTCACCGATACCGCCCTCAGCATCACCTCCCAGTTGGGAACCTACCTCACCGCCTTCGCCCGTTCCTTCATCTTGTACAAAACCCAGCTCTTCAGTTCCATGCTGGCGGGCTATGGCAACTGGTTCGGCAAGGTGCCCGCCCTAACCTACGTCTTTCTCATCGCGGCTTTGCTCCTCAGCCTGCTGATGGATAAAAAACACCCCCAGCTCACCTGGAAAATGCGCCTCTTCATGCTCGGATTAATGCTCCTCAACTGGGCCGGCACACTCTTCCTTCTCACCTCCGGCAAATTCTCTCAGGGCAGCACCGATACCTTCCTTATCATTCAAGGGCGCTACCTCCTCCCAACCCTGCCGCTGCTCTTCTTCGCCCTGTCCGGGCTCCTCAGCGTCAACGACAAAACCACCCGCCTCTTCCAGCGCCTCATCCCGGTCGCCAGCGTTCTCGCGCTCATCGTCTTCTTCTGGGGTCTCTACGCTTACTTCTACACCTCCTGCGGACCCTATCTCTTCACCGGTCAAAACTGCGAACTGCCCGCCTATCACAATATGGAGCTCGATGAGCCGGCGGAGATCCTGCTCAGAGAGAACACCCTGCTCGAGCAGGATTTCAGCAACACCTGCCGCAACCTCACCGAGGTCCAGGTGCTCATCGGCGACAAAGAGATTGACGCCTCCGGTCAGCTTCGCCTCTCCCTGGTAGATGCCAGCGGCGCCGTCATCCTCAGCCAAACCTACCACGCGGATGACCTTTCACCCTTGCAGCGCCTCAGCCTGCCCGTGCCGCGGGGTCAACAGCTCCAGCCTGGAGCCTTCACCATCCGCCTCGAGCCCGTCGACCTCAAAGGCTACGTCGGCTTCGCCATCCGCTACCCCGACCGTTACCCCGGCGAGTTCCGCGAAGATGGCGACCCCGTGGATGCCGATCTCGTATTCTTCTACTTCTGCGCCCCCGCCGGTCCCTTCAGCTACTAAATCCCCGCAGCCTGGCATGCTATAATTAACCAAGAGGAATTGCCCGGCTCATGAACCAACAAGTCAAATCAAAGCTGCGCGTTGCCGCCCATGGTGAGGTCTTTACCGCCGAGCGCGAGGTCAACGCCATGCTCGATTTGGTCAAGCACGAAACCGAGCGCATTGACAGCCGCTTCCTCGTCGAAATTTTGCGCCTATGCCGAAAGCGGTTTCGTTGATGGCTAAAATCTCGCTTCGTTTCTTCGACGACCATGAAGTCCGCGCCGTTTGGGATGAAGCCAACGCTACCTGGTGGTTTTCTGCGCTCGATATTATCGGCGTTTTGCGTGAAGAACCCGATCATCAAAAAAACCGGAATTATTGGAAATACCTGAAAACAAAGCTGAAAAAAGAAAACCCCCAGTTGGTTAGTGCCGCTAACCAACTGAAAATAACCGCCGCAGATGGTAAAAAATACCTCACAGATACTTTCAACGCTGACGGGGTAATCGAGCTGGCGAAAAACTTCCCAAGCAAAAAGGCCAACCGGTTTATCGAGTGGTTTACCTATAGCGCTGAAACCATTGACGGAAAAAGTAAAAGCAAAGCTTATGCGCTCTTTGACAGTTCGCTCTATCATACGCTGGAGGTCGGCACACTCAACGGCTTGTGCCAAATCCACGCTTACCTCTTCGGCGGGCTGTATGATTTTGCCGGGCAAATTCGCACGCTCAACATTGCCAAAGGCGGCTTTCGTTTTGCACCCG
>JAGOVY010000068.1 GCA_018060515.1 Anaerolineaceae bacterium
GATGGAGTACTTCCCTGATATTGTGGATTATAACTTCTCGGCGACGATGGAAACTTCGCTCGATCAGATTGCAGCAGGAAAAGAAGAATGGCATAAAGTAATTGCCGATTTTTATCGAACCTTTGAACCGGAAGTGAAAAAAGCCCAGGCAGAAATGCCCGTGAACAAGGCGGAACCTGAAAAAATCGGTCGCGAATGCCCTGAATGTGGACACGATCTTGTCATTCGCTGGGGGCGGTATGGGAAATTTATCAGTTGTTCGAACTTCCCTGCCTGCCGCCATACTGAAGCCTTGCTTGAAAAAATAGGTGTTACCTGTCCCAAAGATGGTGGCGATGTTGTTATGAAGAAAACACGTAAAGGACGAATTTTCTACGCCTGCTCCAATTATCCAAACTGTGATTTCACCAATTGGAAACGCCCCGTAGCACTTCCGTGCCCCAAATGCGGCGGGATGCTTGTGATTGCAAACAAACGCGAGGTTCAGTGCACCCAATGTGAAGAATCTTTCTTGATAGAAGATCTTGGGTTGACAATCTCTGATTAGGCATAAATATTGCAACATAGTTAACGAGATTACTGGAACCAATACTATCTCCAGGAGTTAACTATGGAACAGATAAAAGAATTTTTAATCGGAACTTTCGACCAAATCAAATCCCGCCCGTTGTACGCTGCGATTACAGGTTTTGTGATCGGGCTGATCATCGGCTTACCGGTGCTGGGGTGGGGCTTATGGCCAGTCAAATGGAAAGATGCTGATGCCAGTTTCTTGCGGCAGGATTTACAACAGCACTTTCTATGCATGACGCTGGATTCATTCGCGATGAACAAAGATGCTGACTTGGCACGGCAGCGGTTCAATTCTTTGGGATTGGATCTTACTAAGAGCCCATTGTTGTTTGACAACCTGGCGATTGGCGGATGCCACTACAACGCTGATGATGAGGTTGTACGAGATTTACAAGCGGCATTGAGCGGGCTCGCACCGGTGATGGTGGAAACTGAGGCAGCGCAAAAACCTGAAGAACCACAACCAACGGAGGATGTTGCAGCCGAGCTTACGACCCAGCCAGAGGGCGCAGCGGTGGTACAACCGACTATTATTCCTCTTTCCGGCACCACGAATACTGCCAAGAAGTCAGGCGGGTCAGCGGTCTTACTTTCATTGCTCTGTGCGCTGTTTCTGATGATCGGCGGTGCGCTTGTTTATATCTTCTTCATTCGAAATCGCAGAGTGTTTAATAATGCTCCCTCTGATACTGAGGATGATGACTATTACGAAGAGGATGAAGAGTATGAAGAAACGCCTACAGCCAGATCTCCAGTAGTCACGCCGGCACCTGCTTACCAGACACAGCATGAGAGTGACCTTGATGAAATGGATTATTATGCTCCGAGCAGCGGCAGCCGCTATGAAGAAGAAATAATTGCCCCCGCTTCAGTGCCGAAAGCCACTGTACCCGCTGCAGCCGTAGCTCCTGGTTCAGGACCTGTGGCACATTTTATGACGACCTTCGTCATTGGTGATGATCTTTATGACGACAGCTTTAGTATTGATGCCCCCAACGGATCCTTTTTGGGTGAATGCGGTGTGGGCATCTCAGATTCAATCGGCAGCGGAGATCCGAAGAAAGTTACGGCTTTTGAAGTCTGGCTTTTCGATAAAAACGATATTCAGACCGTTACCAAAGTGTTGATGAGTACCTTTGCGATGGCTGATGCGGGCATCAAGCAGCGGTTAGCCTCAAAGGGTGAGCCAGTACTCATCGAAGCCGGAATGCCGCTTTTGTTGGAGACTGCGACGCTGCAACTGGAAGCGAAAGTAATTGAAATGGTTTATGGACAAGGTGCATTGCCTTCGGGAAGTTTCTTCCAGCGGATGACGCTTGAATTATCTGTGTGGCAAAAATAAACCAATGAAATCTAAAAAAAAATCCGGAATCATTCCGGATTTTTTTGTTTTCAGGTGATTTTGAGAATCGTAAATCGTAGTTCGCCGCCGGGTGTGTTAGCTTTGACTGTGTCGCCTTCGCGATGCCCCAACAGGGCTTGACCGATTGGTGAATCGTAAGAAATTCGCTCCTGCCTCGGATCTGCTTCCTGGGGACCGACAATTTGGAAGGTTTCTTTTGGTTCGTGATCCTCTTGAATGGTCACCGTGGAGCCGATTTCCACCAAACCGGAATTACGATGGCGATCATCAATAATAATGACATCCTTCAAGATCATGTTTAATTCCTGAATTCGACCTTCGATAAAAGCCTGGTCTTCTTTGGCAGCAGAATAATCTGCGTTTTCAGAAAGGTCGCCCATCTGAATGGCGGAGCGCAGTCGCTTCGCCAAAGCTTCGCGGGTTGGACCTTCCAGTTCTTGTAATTCGGCGCGCAATTTTGCAGCACCTTCTTTGGTGAGATAAGAAGGTTGGGTCATCTTTACTCCATTTTTGAATTATAGGTTTCTAATTATGGCAAGAGCGAAGGATCAAAGAGTTTCTGGTATTCATCTACAGCAAATCGATCAGTCATGCCGGCGAGATAGTCGCAAACGGTTTGTTCTTTTCCTTTATGGTCGAGCTGTTCCTGAAATTGCAGTGGCAGCATGGTCGGGTCGGCGATATATGCGGTGAACAATTCTGATAACACGCGCTCAGCTTTGTGCTGCATGCGCACGACGCGGTAATTACGGTACATGTTGTGGTAAAGAAAATCCTTCAACTCTCGATTGTGATTCCGCATCAGCTCATCAAAGCCAACCACATTGTAAGGCAAAGACTGTAAATCGTTAAGCGTTTCCACGCCGCTTTTTTCCAATCTTGCGTTTGATTGAGCAATCATAGTATCCACCTCGAGCCCAATTAACTCACGGATGACCTCGTGCCTTTTACGGTCATCCAGCTGGCATGTGGGCAGTTCGAGGCGGTTGGCTACTATGGTCCAAAGGTCAATATCTGCCAGCATCTCTGCAGTAATCATTCCTGATCGCAAGCCATCATCCAAGTCATGCGCTGTGTAGGCTAACTCATCTGCTACATTGGTAATTTGAGCTTCAAGGTGTCCACGCAAATGGGCATCAAAATCCAACGCATCGGTTTTGTCGTATTCTGTTTCGTGTTTGACAATTCCCTCCAGAACTTCCCAAGAGAGGTTCAGTCCCAAGAAATGCGGGTAGCGGTGTTCAAGTTCAGTGACAATGCGGTAGGACTGGTGATTATGGTTGAATCCGCCATGCCCTTCCATAAGCTTATTGAGAATCGCTTCCCCTGAGTGCCCAAAGGGAGGGTGCCCCAGGTCGTGCGCCATGCAAATGGTTTCAACGAGATCTTCGTTGGCGCCTAAGGCACGCGCAATTGTACGCCCGATTTGTGTAACCTCAAGTGTATGGGTAAGGCGAGTGCGGTAATAATCGCCTTCATAATTAATGAAAACCTGTGTTTTATATTCCAGGCGACGAAAGGATGTGGTGTGCAAGACACGGTCGCGGTCACGCTGAAAGCAGGTGCGGTAAGCCGGCTCGTTTTCAGTGAATTTTCTTCCCTTTGAGCGGCTGGCATGCACTGCAAACGGAGCGAGGGTATCTTCTTCCAATTTTTCGAGATACAAGCGGTCGTATTTCACGGTAGTTCCTTTTCTCTACAAACGAATGCGGCTGCCAATCTGGTCGCCTCTGAGGGCGAGTAAGAGGTTCTCCGCCTCATTTCCAGAGAAGATGGCAATTTCTTCACAGGCCGCTGATTGAATCATTTTCATCATACTCGTCACCTTGCTTTGCATTCCGCCGGTAACGTCAGGGCTCTCAGACGCGGCCAGGGCTTGGCTGACTTCAGCGATGTTCTGAGGAGTAATTATTGGAAAATACGTTTTTCTCGCGGGGAACTCCTGCCAAACTCCGGTTTCGATACCAGCAAGGAGTACACGTTTGGGTTTGAAAATAGCAGCGAGATGCTCAAACTGCTCCTCAGTTGAGAGAATTGTACCGCCGATTTCTTGATCGAAAACGACATCGCCATAGACTACCGGCACGATTCTATTCTCAATTGCAGCTTTAATTTGCATAGTATCCCAACGGATGATTTTATTAGAAGCTGTTTGAACCTGGGCGCAAGGTGGAAATGAAATTGCAGCAATATGCTGTTGATGCAAGGCTTGCATCACAATTGTGTTCAGCGCGCGGGCGGCGTGCCATACTTCAGAAAAACCGCGCCATTGTTCCTCTGTCTGCACACCATTACGTGTGTTGTAGCGTTTAGCGGGGATATGCCCGAACGACCCTGAGCCATGCCCGAGTAAGATCTGGCATGTGGGCTGTTCACTTAGAAAGCGTGCTATTTCACTACTCAGACGGTTGAGGACGTCCAATCGGGCGTGTTGCGGGGTGTTTTTATCTGTGATCAGTGAGCCGCCAAGTTTGAGGAAGATGAGGTTGGTGTTCATACCTGTTCTCCGGCGGCGGGAATGGTGGTAATGATGGTGCGGACAGCGCCATGGGCTTCCAACTCGCGGGCAACTTTGGCAGCATTTTCTGGTTCGGTTACAGCAATGATATTACCGCCGCCACCGCCGCCCGAAAGCTTGGCGCCGCTTGCGCCTGCATCGAGAGAGGTCTTTACAAGCGCGTCCAATTTTGGGGTTGAAACACCCAATTGTGTCAACAAATTATGATTCATGGTTAACAGGCTGCCATTAGAGGTGAGTTCAGCGGTTTGGAGCACACGTTTAATCTCGCGTGAAATTTCACCGATATTGGAAATGATATTGTCGTAAACATCCGGGTTTGCCTGGCGTCGTTTTCGCACGCCGGAGACCGTCTTGACTGTCAGGCTGGAGGTACCTGAATCTGCGATGACTAATGTAAAGCCGTGAAGGATTTGAAGTAGCTGTATGGGCTGATTAGATTGAAAAAATACAGGTTTTTCATAAGAGATCACCGTATTATCGATGCCCGAAGGTTTTCCATGGGTGATCTTTTCAGCTTCAAATGCGATTCGGTTGACGGTTTCGTTATCCAACGGATGCCCAAGAAATAGCCCAAGCGCGCGCACCAGTGAAACGATCACCGATGCGCTTGATCCGAGACCCGCACCCAGCGGAATGGAGGAATGGATGTGAATCTCACAAGAAGGCAGTCGGGATACTCCGAGTGCTTCTTTTACAAGCCGGATAGCCACGCTATAGGGAGTTGCGGCTTCGATTTCATCCAGTTTTTTGTTCAACTGAATATTTGGAGCCAGAATCGTCACTGCTCCTTGTACTATAGCAGGCTTTGCGAAAATACTGGTTTTGGAGCTTACCTGAAAAACCGGCAGGGCAATGGCCGGAGCGCCATAAACTACCGCGTGTTCTCCACAGAGGATTACCTTGCCGGTTGCTGTAGCGTAAATTGAGGGCATCATCCACCTCAAAACAGATAGAAAATGAGCATTACTGCCAATCCCCATAATAAGACAGTAATCTGTATAGGACGATCTTTAAGCAAAATTTCTTCCGGCTCTCCACCTTCATTACGTGTATTGATGAGAAGGAGGTAACGGAACACTCCATAAAGCACGAATGGAATCGTCAGCATCATCACGTGGTTTTCAGGCAGGTTGGGGGCAGAAAAAGTGTAAAGGGAGTAAGCGATGATGGTGGTAGCAGAAACAATGGTAATAAATTGGTCGATGAGTGCGACAGAGTAACCTGAAAGCACTTTCCGATGAGACTGTGGATTGTCATTCACCAGAACCGCGAGCTCAGCCCTGCGTTTGCCGAAACCAAGGTAGAGTGCAAATAAGGTTGTGACCACATAAAGCCAGGGCGAAAAACGCTGTACATCGATGACGGAAACGCCTGCTGCGACTCGCAAAACAAAACAAGAGGCGATAACCAGTACATCGATAATCACCACGTGCTTAAGCCATTTGGAATACAGCATGTTGATCGCAAAATAAACCAGAGAAATCAGGAAAAATCCCCTCGAGAGAAAGAAACCTCCGGTTAGTGAGATGACGAGCAAAATGATGCCTGCACCAAGCGCAATACTCACCGGCAGTTTGCCTGATGCAATCGGACGATTCTTTTTTGCCGGGTGTGCGCGATCAGCCTCGCGATCCATAATATCGTTAATCAGATACACACTGCTGGCAAGCAAACAAAAAAGGAGAAATGCGAGCAAGGTTTGTTTGAGAGCGGAAAAATCGAGCAGTTTTCGGTCAAATATCAGAGCCGCGAAGATAAAAGCATTTTTCGTCCACTGCCTGGGACGCATTGCTTTGAAAAGATATTTGACCATAGAATAAATATATCACAAGTCTCATATTCGCTATTAAAATAAGAACATGGAAAAGAAACGCCTGGATTTGGTTTTGGAAGAAAAAGGGCTTGCGCATAGCCGTTCTTTGGCACAGCGGCTGATTATGGCTGGGTCAGTAAAGGTAAACGGTCAAGTGGTGCTAAAACCCAGCACAAATGTCACTGTTCACGATGAAATCCAGTTGGTGGAATCTGCTCCTTTTGTTTCGCGCGGCGGAGAGAAACTATTGGGTGGGTTGGTAGCTTTTAACCGCGAATCATTGGCTGGCAGGGTGTGTGTGGATGTTGGCGCCAGTACAGGAGGGTTCACTGATTGTCTCTTACAACATGGAGCTTTAAGAGTCTATGCCGTTGATGTTGGGTATGGTGTGCTTGATTGGAAGCTGCGCAACGATCGCCGTGTTGTGGTGATGGAAAAACAAAATGCCCGTTTCATTCAGCATTTTGAAGAACGAATTCATTTGGTTGTGGTAGATGCATCGTTTATTTCTCTGAAAACCTTATTGCCGGTAATTCGTGAATGGTTTGAAGGTTTTGATGGGGAAGTGATTGCCTTAATCAAGCCGCAATTTGAAGCAGGCAGGGCTGAAACTGCACGCGGCAGCGGCGTAATCCGTGACCCCGAGGTGCATCGTTCTGTTTTACGCCAGGTGCTGGCATTTTCGATTGCTGCCGGGTTTGGCATTAAGGGGCTTACTAAATCACCCTTGACCGGTCCGAAAGGGAATATCGAATTTCTGGTTCATCTGGAATACCCCTGCAAAGCCGAAACTGATATTGAGGGTTTGATTGAGGCATTGGGCTGGCCAGAAAAACCGGAACAAGCAGAAGCTGATGCGGGAATAGTAAACTGAAATAAGGTATACTTCAAGCCGACATGCCTTCTGAAAAAATCCGCAACTTCTGTATTATTGCTCATGTAGACCACGGTAAATCTACCCTGGCAGATCGAATGCTGCAGATTACCGGCACGATTTCTGATCGTGAAATGATGGAACAGGTTCTCGATTCGATGGATCTGGAGCGCGAAAAAGGGGTAACAATTAAAGCCTCCGCCGTGAGGATGATGTATCAACATCAGGGTGAAGAATACGAACTCAACCTGATTGACACCCCGGGGCATGTTGACTTCAATTATGAAGTAAGCCGGGCATTAGAAGCCTGCGAGGGTGCACTGCTGGTCGTGGATGCGACCCAGGGTATTGAGGCGCAAACACTTGCCAACCTTTACCTGGCGATAGAATCCAACCTCACTATCTTGCCCGTCATTAACAAAATTGACCTCCCTTCGGCGCGCGCAGATGAAGTGGCAGAAGACCTTGAAGCCCTGCTGGGCACACCCGCTGAATCTGTGGTGCGCGTTTCTGCCAAGGATGGTGTTAACGTTGATCAGGTTCTGCAGGCAATTGTTACAGAAATTCCCCCGCCAAAAGGTGAAAGCTCAGCCCCTTTGAAAGCGCTGATTTTCGACAGCCACTATGATTCCTATAAAGGGGTGGTGGCTTACGTTCGTGTAATGGAAGGCACGATTGAAGCAGAGACGAGTTTGCGGTTGATGGCAACCCGTGCGGATGTAAAACCAGTTGAAATCGGAATCTTCTCGCCGGGGATGGTGCCGGCAAGTACGCTGCGTGCCGGTGATGTCGGTTATGTGGCGACGGGTTTGAAAACGGTAAAGGAGTGCCGCGTCGGTGATACTTTTACGCTAACCGCAGCACCCGCAGCCGAACCGCTGCCGGGATACAGACACCCCAAACCAATGGTGTTTGCAGGGATTTACCCGGTAGATGGTGAAGATTATGGCTCTTTAAAGGAAGCGCTCGAAAGATTGCAGCTAAACGATGCATCGCTGGTATATGAACTCGAAACATCACAGGCGTTAAACTTTGGCTTTCGCTGCGGATTCCTGGGGCTTTTCCATATGGAAATCATCCAGGAACGGATTGAACGGGAATACAACCTGGATATTGTCGTAACGGCTCCTTCGGTTGAATATGAAGTGGTTCAAATTAATAATGAGACGATTCGCATATCTTCTCCGGCGAAACTCCCGGAAGAAGGATTAATTGCTGAAGTTCGTGAACCTTGGATGCGCCTTGAAATAATTTCACCGACCGAATTTTATGGCGTAATTATGGAGTTAACCAAGAAACGTCGCGGATTATTTATCTCACAAGATTATCCCTCTCCGAACCGCGTACAGCTCAATTACGATATCCCCTTATCCGAGCTTATTGTAGATTTCTTTGATGAGTTAAAGTCGCGCACGCGTGGTTACGCATCGATGGATTATCATTTTTTGGATAACCGACCCGGAAACCTGGTTAAATTGGAAATTCTTGTAGATGGTGAAACAGTAGATGCCCTGGCTGCGATAGTCCACAAAGAAGACGCCTACCACAAAGGGCAGGCGTTGATTACGCGTCTGAAAGCCTTGATTCCGCGCCAGCTTTTTGATGTGGCGATTCAGGCATCTGCCAGCGGCAGGGTCATCTCGCGTGCGAATGTAAAGGCGCTGCGTAAAGATGTTTTGGCGAAATGCTACGGTGGCGATATCTCTCGAAAAAAGAAACTTCTCGAAAAGCAAAAAAAGGGGAAACGCCGTATGAAAATGATCGGTGATGTCGAAATTCCTCAGGAAGCGTTTATGGCAGTATTACGCCTGGAGAAAGAATGAGTGAGGGGCGTGGCGCAAACAAATCGGGTCTTTGGCTGCGCTTGCTGCCGGGTATTATCATCAGCGGCGTCGCAATTTACGCAATTGTTCATTTGACGCGCGGTCAAAACCTGATTGAAAACTTACGTTCGGTTAATCCGAGCTTTGTTCTTCTATTAATTGGAATCACACTTCTCTCTCTGATTTCGAGAAGTTTTGCCTGGCGCGCGATTCTCGGAAATAAAGTTTCGCTGGCAACTTCTTTTTTCGGGGTCTGCGAAGGGTATTTGTTGAACAATATTTTCCCTTTGCGCGTTG
The DNA here is from genome assembly GCA_018060515.1 of Anaerolineaceae bacterium. Lineage (GTDB taxonomy): Bacteria > Chloroflexota > Anaerolineae > Anaerolineales > Anaerolineaceae > UBA6107. The sequence goes on from JAGOVY010000068.1 coordinate 9,265, forward strand.
GCGAGCTCGGCCGTGCGTTGTTTGTGGGTCGGGCATCTGGGCTGGGTACATTCCACGTTCTCTCGACTATTTTAATTGAGCGCGCTTTTGATATCTTTTTTGCTGCCAGTCTGATCTTGCTCACACTTCCGATGGTGGTGGGGTCAGATTGGATCCAACCGATTGCCATTGCGGCATTTGTGATAGTTATCTTGGGCATGGTCATGCTGTTGGTTATCGCAATAAACCGCGAACGAATAAGTGCCTGGATCGCTCAGCGCGATTTCCGTGCCGGTTTTTTCAGAGATAAGATTCTGCCGCAGATTACTAAACTCATGGATGGACTTTCCGCACTGGTGAATCCCGGTCAATTCTTCTTAAGTGTATTTTGGATTGCCTTGACCTGGTTTTTTTGGATATTGCTCTATTTCTCGACCATCTCGCAGATTTCTCCGAATCCCCCATTCTGGTGGGGAGGTTTTATCGCCGGATTGATTGCGTTAGGGGTTGCAATTCCATCTGCGCCAGCATCTGTGGGAGTTTACGAGGCTACGATCTTAGGCGCATTTGCGCTGCTTGGGGTAACCACCCATGCCGGGCTGGCATATGCCATTGTCCTTCACCTGGCACAGATACTGGTCACAACATTTTTCGGTATTTGGGGTTTGATTCGAGATGGTCAGAGTCTTTCTACTCTGTTTGAAACCGTTATTTCTAAAAAAGCGGAAAATCATCCCCATAAGGCAGGAGAACTATGAAAGGTTATACTTTAATTACAGGTGGCGCTGGTTTTATTGGCTGTAATTATGCAGCGCGCTGCCTTGAGCGCGGCGAAAAAGTAGTGATCTTTGATAATTTGTCACGAAAAGGCGCAGCGCTGAATATTGAATGGTTGAGCGACCGCTACGACCGCAAAGCCTTTGAGTTGGTTCGAGAGGATGTACGCGATGCTGCGGCAATTAAGGCCGCCGCCAAGGACGCGAATCGAATTTTGCATTTGGCCGGCCAGGTGGCTGTAACCACATCGGTGACAGACCCGCGCACTGATTTTGAGATTAACGCAGGCGGCACATTCAATACGCTTGAGGCGGCGCGGGCATCAGGCAACAACCCCATTTTCATCTACGCTTCCACCAATAAGGTGTATGGCGGGATGGAAGAAGTGGAAACCGTTGAGCTTGACCAGCGCCTGGATTATAAAAATTTGCCGTATGGCGCCTCTGAAGAACAACCCTTGGACTTTCATTCACCTTACGGATGCTCAAAAGGCTGCGGCGACCAATATGTGCGCGATTATTATCGTATTTACGGACTGCCAACTGTGGTGTTGCGACAATCTTGCATTTATGGAACACGCCAATTCGGTATTGAAGACCAGGGCTGGTTGGCATGGTTCATAATTGCAGCGGTTACCGGCCGGCCAATTACGATTTATGGCAACGGCAAACAGGTGCGCGATGTTCTGTTCATTGAAGATTTATTGGATTCTTACGATGCAGCCTTCGAAAAACCTGAACAAAGCAAAGGGCAGGTTTTCAACATCGGCGGCGGAAGAGAAAATTCCATTTCAGTGTGGCTGGAGTTTCAACCCATTTTGGAACGCCTGATTGGAAAGCCCGTTGTGACCAAACGCAAAGAATGGCGCCCTGGCGATCAGCCGGTCTTCATCTCCGATATTCGCAAGGCGAAACGTCTCTTAGAATGGGAGCCGAAAATCCAGGTAGAGCAGGGAATCAGACGTTTATTTGATTGGGTGAAGGAGAACCAGAACCTGTTTTGAAAATCCTGATTGTGCTCACTTATTATCGGCCACATATCAGCGGGCTGACGATTTATGCTGAAAGGATCGCCACAGAATTTGCACGCCAAGGCCACCAGGTGACGGTGCTAACCTCTCAATATGAAAAAGACTTGCCGAGAGAGGAAAGCGTCGAAGGAGTACGCGTTATACGTGTACCGGTGTTAACGCGGTTGAGCAAAGGTGTAATCATGCCAGCGTTTGGCAGGATGGCAAGCAAATTGGTACGCGAAAGTGATGTGATTCAATTGCACCTGCCGCAATTTGATGCTGCTGGCGTTGCACTGCGGGGCAGGCTGCTGAAAAAACCAACGGTCATCACCTATCATTGTGATGTTGAACTACCGCCAGGGTTTTTCAATCGTGTTGCTAACGCGGCTGTGCTTTTTATGAATGAACTCGCAGCCAAATTTACTCACCGCATTGTAACTTACACAGAGGATTACGCGCATCATTCAAAGTACACCAGCCGCTATTTGAGCAAGGTAAAAATAATCCCACCGCCGGTAGTGCTGCCAAAAGTCAGCCCTGAAGAGGTGCAGGCTTTTAGAGTCCAACATAACCCCCACAATCAACACCCGGTTATTGGTATGGCGGCGCGTTTTGCCACAGAAAAAGGGGTAGAGGTGCTGCTGCGCGCTATGCCTGAAGTCATCAAACAGTATCCACAAGCTTTATTCCAGTTTGTTGGCCCTTACCAGGCCATCATCGGTGAAGAGCAATACTTCCAGCGCCTTGAAAGTGAGATTCGCTCCTTTGAGCAAAGCGAACATTGGAAGTTTCTGGGTTCCATGTCTCCGCAGGAGATGTCGGCTTTTTATGCCAACCTTGATCTTTTAGTCGTACCCAGCCTCAATTCAACTGAGGCTTTTGGGCTAGTTCAGATCGAAGCCATGATGAACAATGTTCGCTCGATCACTTCCAACTTGCCAGGTGTCAGG
>JAGOVY010000140.1 GCA_018060515.1 Anaerolineaceae bacterium
CATCAGGTTTAATTGTTATCGCCAAGAACGAACCGGCGCATCGCTGGCTTCAGAATCAATTTCGATTACGAAAAGTTGAGAAAACATACCTGGCGCTGTTGGATGGCAAACCGCCGACACCATCTGGACGGGTGGAAGCAGCGATTGCACGCGATACCACACATCGAAAGCAAATGAAGGTGGTTTCAGTTGGACGCGGGCGTGCAGCGGTGACCGAATATCGCACAATCACCCAGTTTCATCAGCATACACTGATTGAAGCCTACCCGTTGACAGGCAGAACGCATCAGATTCGGCTGCACATGGCATTTGTTGGCTGCCCAATTGTCGGCGACAAGGTATATGGAAGGAAAACTCCAACTATCGATATCAACCGGCATTTTTTACATGCTGCCAAGCTTAGCCTCCTGCTGCCTGATGAAACTGAGCCAAGAACATTCAACGCCCCGCTGCCGATTGAACTGCAGGACATATTGGAAAAATTGGAGTGAGGCGGAGGTTTTAATGAAACCCATTGATTTGCGTTCTGATACAGTCACGCAGCCCACCGAGGCAATGCGCCAGGCGATGGCGACGGCAGCGGTTGGTGATGATGTTTATGGTGAAGACCCGACTGTTAACCGGCTGCAGGAAATGGCTGCCGAGAGAATGGGTATGGAAGCAGGGTTGTTTGTGCCCAGTGGAACCATGGGGAACTTGCTCTCAGTACTCACGGTATGCAACCGTGGCGATGAAGTGATCATGGGGCATCTGGGGCATACATTCTTATACGAAGCTGGGGGAATTTCCGCTTTGGGAGGGGTTTTCCCAAACACACTGATAAATCGTGCCGATGGTACGATTGCGCTTGAAGATATTCAAAATGCCATTCGTCCTGATGATATTCATGCTCCGGTTAGCCGCATGCTCATCATCGAAAACACGCACAATCGTTGCGGCGGCACAGTTTTACCCATGGACTATCTCCGTGATGCTTCAGCATTAGCCCGGATGCACAACCTTCATTTTCATCTGGATGGGGCGCGCATTTTCAACGCTGCAGCAGCCCTCAATCAGGATGTAAAAGAAATCAGCAGGCACGCCGATAGCGTGACTTTTTGCCTTAGTAAAGGATTGTGTGCACCAGTTGGGAGTGTGCTGTGCGGCACAAAGGCGTTTATCAAACGCAGTTTACGCTTCCGCAAGATGCTTGGTGGCGGTATGCGCCAGGCAGGTGTACTGGCAGCCGCTGGTATCCTCTCCCTCGAGACGATGACGCAGCGGCTGAAAGAAGATCACCGGCGGGCAGCAGAACTGGCGTCTGGTCTGGCCGCCATCCCCGGGGTTGAGTTCGAAATGGGCATGCCGCAAACGAATATGGTTTTCCCATCAATCACCTCAGAAATCAAATTTACTGCTAAGGAGATAGCCTCCAGGTTGGCAGAAGAAGGGGTCCGCGTTGGTGTGGTTGCCCAACGCAGATTCCGGCTGGTGGTGCATTACTGGGTTGATGATACACACATTAAAGCTACGGTTCAAGCTTTTCAGAAGGTGCTGCAAGCCTCACTGACGGTGTAAAGCCGGCCATAACCGTTCTGATATAATTACACGAGAAGCAATTCGGTTCAAATAAGAGGAAAATAATGGATTCATTTGTAACGATGGCGGAGATTAACCTCGCTGCCAATTATATTAAGGGAAAAATTCAAGGTCATCCCAAGGTTGGCCTTGTCTTAGGCTCTGGATTAGGCGACCTGGCAGATGAGGTGAAGAATGCATCGGTAATTCCCTTCAATGAAATTCCACATTGGCCGGTTTCGACCATCCAGGGTCATAGTGGGCGACTGGTGGTAGGCAATCTGTTTGGCGCATCAGTAATGGTGATGCAAGGCAGGGTGCACTACTATGAAGGGTATTCCATTGACCGTGTGACCTTCCCGGTGCGGGTAATGCAGCGTTTGGGAGTGTCAGTCTTGATTCTTACCAATGCTGCCGGTGCGATTAACCCAGATTATTTACCTGGCGATGTGATGATGCTGAATGACCAGATTAATCTGATGGGCATGGCTGGCTTGAACCCTCTGCGCGGTCCTAATCTGGCTGAGTTTGGCGAACGTTTCCCCGATATGAGCCAGCCATATGACCGCGAGCTCATGACGGTGGCACGAACAGCAGCCCAGAAGAATAGTATCCTTCTGCACGAAGGCGTGTATGTTGGACTTGCCGGACCTTCATTTGAGTCACCAGCTGACCTGCGTTTCTTGAGAATTATCGGCGCAGATGCTGTGGGGATGTCGACCGTGCCGGAGGACATCGTCGCGCGCCATGGACGCACACGGGTCTTGGGCTTGTCTGGGATCAGTAACAAAGCCAATCTGGATGGAAACACCGAAACGACACACGAAGAGGTGTTGGCTGCAGGGAAAATCATCGTGCCAAAACTCACTATGATCATCAGCGGAGTGTTGCAAACGCTGGGTGATTCATCTGAAAATGACAATTAATAACGGTAAAATTTTACAGCCACGAAAATGAGCAATATATTAAGGTTTTTTGATAACTTCCAAATCATCATCTATTTCACCATAGGGTTGGTTATTCTTGTTTCCGCGAGAAAGGCATTTCTTTATTGGCGGGAATGGAATAAAAGTGTATTTGGGCTGGAAAAGGAAAACTCGCAGCAAAAATTCAATCAGGCGTTAACCATTCTCGTATTTGGTGTTTTATTGGTGAGCAGCTTGTTTGTGATCAACACCTTCGTCACGCCATCTGTTCCCGGTGTACATTTGTTAGCCACCCCAACAATTGATCTGACGCAGCTTCCTCCGACCAGTACTCCTGCTCCTACTGTCATTATCACTGGCGAGGGTTTAATCCCTACGATCACCTCATTTTTTAGTCGGGGCTGTATCCCAAACCAAATCGATTGGACCGAGCCAATTAATGGCGAGACCATCCGCGGGAAAATGGAGCTAAAAGGGACGGTCAATGTACAGAATCTCGGTTTTTATAAATATGAATACGCACCAGTCGGAACGGACATGTGGACGACAATTGCCGCCGGCAATATGACAATTCAAAACGCACCTTTAGGCGGCACCTGGGATACCGGTGCACTCGCGCCAGGCGAGTATGAGCTGCGGCTGGTGGTGAGCGATATTACCAATAATGCGCTTCCCGCCTGTGTAATCCTTGTGGTTGTGGAACCATTGGAGTGAGATATGGCTGAAATTGAAATCCGACCAGCAGTAGCAAGTGATATCGTCATTCTTGAAAAGATCGACCACAGCAGTGAAACGACCCATGTGTGGCGGATTGACAGCAATGTAACCAGCGAAAATATGAGCATGCATTTGAATAAAGCCCGGCTGCCAAGGGCGTTGAAATTAAGTTATCCGCGCCGCAATGATTCTTTGCGCGATACGTGGACGCATCACCTTCTCTTTCTTATCGCCAGATGCGGCAATGAACTGGTTGGTTACCTTACTTTAGACGCCAACAGTGATTTGCTTTCGGCTGAGGTGAGGGATTTGGTGGTTTCTGTTCCAATGCGGCGCCAGGGTATAGGGAGTGCCTTAGTTCTCAGCGCTCAGGATTGGGTGAAGAAGCGAGGAATGACCAGGTTGGTACTTGAAGTACCTGCGAA
>JAGOVY010000141.1 GCA_018060515.1 Anaerolineaceae bacterium
CCCACCAAAAATCAGGGCGCCTCATGACTTTTTCAGTGTCCAGCACATTATTACGGCTTTTCTTGGAGACCCGCGCTGCGTGGATCAGAAAAGCTGCATAGGCCATGAAGGAGAGTAAACCAAAGGCAAGTGTATAAAGCGGAATCACCCTTTGGTCAGCAGGTTGCAGCAGGATGGCAGCGCAGAAAAGCAATACGGTTACCAAACCGGAGCGGAAGAAGGTCATCGCTGCGGTTGTGTGAGGCTTGATGTAGTTCATTGGAAAAACACCAACAAAAACAGTGGCTACAGCAGTAACCAGCCCAGAAGCCATTGCCATAAAACCGAAAGCTGAATTTAGTTCCAGCCCCAGTCCCAGCAGCATGAGGGTAATGAGCGAGCCAGCCAGAATAAGCGCGGTGTTGAATACGAAAGCCATCCTTGATACCCCGATTTCACCCAATTCTGAGATGAAATGGCGGGTGAGGAGGTAACGCTCGCCGTCTTTACCGCGATAGAAAAACGCCGGGATAAGTGTTCCCACCAGAATTACTAAACTGCCAGCCAAGCCAAGCATAGGGTAAGCGTTAAGCAACCAAAATCTCATAAATTAACTCTCTCTCTAATGTACTCGAATACCATCATTCTACCTGCAAGCGGAAAAGAGTTTGTTCCGGCTGCTTTTCATGTTACATTTACACTGTTAGGTACAGTGGATACTTGGAAAGAAAAAAGAATTTTGGAGACGAAAATGTACGAAGTCCTTTCGCAAGATTATGACCGCTTTGTCAATTGGAAAAATCGGCTGGCATTCGAAATACCCTTTATCGAAAAGCAAATTTCTGCGTTAGAAGGAAGCAAAACGCAGCCATTGGATATTTTGGATGCAGCCTGCGGTACAGGGATGCATGCCATCGCACTGGCGCAGCGGGGTCATCGCGTCAGTGGGGCTGACCTTTATGATGAAATGGTGCAGGTGAGCCGCCGTAACGCTGAGAATGCGGATGTGAATGTCCGCTTTAGTACAGCCGCATTCGGGGAATTGGCGTCTGTCTTCGGTGAAAACGCATTTGATATGGTTTTCTGCCTTGGCAACTCTTTGCCGCACTTGCTCAGCGCAGAAGCGCTGATTGCCGCCCTGCGTGACTTCGCCGCCTGCCTGCGCCCTGGCGGGATGGTGCTGATTCAAAACCGTAACTTCGACGCGGTGATGCAGCAGCGCGATCGCTGGATGGAACCGCAGGTGCACCGCGAGGGCTCCGAAGAGTGGATATTCCAGCGCTTCTATGATTTTCTGCCGGAGGGCTTGATTCACTTCAACATTGTAACGCTGAAGAATAATGGCGCAGGTGGTTGGGTTTCGTCGGTTGTCAGTACATCTCTACGGCCGCAGCTTCAGGCTGAGCTGGCGGCAGAATTACTGCATGCGGGCTTTGAGCGTATACGCAATTATGGCAGTATGAACGGGGAAGAGTTTTCTCCTGACAACAGCGGCAACCTGATTCTCACCGGGCTTAAGAAAAAACCTTGATGAGATGCATTACAATGACGCCACATTTCACTTTCGTGATTGAAAAATTAGCAAAATCAACCATGTCTACAGTAAGTTGGTGAAAGAAAGACCTTTTAGCATAACACGTAGAGCACATGCCAATATGAGGACACCAGGAATGAAGATGAAAGAATGGATTGCAGAATACATTGCGGATACAGACGAAGCGGTAGAAGTGAAGGTATCTCGTTATACGATTACCGCCTTCCTCTTGTTTCTGTTCAACCTCGCTTACATCATAACTGATTACTGGAACATGTTTGGTTCTTTGGCGATGAAAGCTTTGTTTCTTGCGCTCAGCCTTTTTCTGGCATTTGGCTGGAGTTTGTTGGGCAGCGGCGCTTTGCGGTTTTTACGTTACAAAAAAGGTTGGCTCACGTTTTTGTTGATTACAGCGCTGATGTTTGTGTTGAATTATCTCCCCCTTACCTCAGATTTGCCTTGGAGGGGGGATGAAGATTACCATGTAACCAAAACATTAGATCTATTTGGAAAAGTCCCTTGGTATGCTTATGTTTCCATTCTCGCTGCCTGGTGCGTAGTGATCTGGCTGGCGCGCCGTAAACCGCACCTGGCTGCAACGATAGGTGGAATTCTAACTGCCGGTATGCTGATCCTGTATCCGGGCAGTAAATTATTTGCCAATATACGCTATCCATTTATAAGCTATTGGGGATTTGCACTCCCTCTGGAACTCTTGAGTTGGATAAAAGGTCCATACCATGAAATCCTTTTCCGTATTATTCCCTTCCTTTCAGCAGTGGCGTTGGCATGGCTGTTTCAACGCCATGTTGTGTCAAAGGGGGTGGGGTTAAAAATTCTTTGGGCGTTAGCTGTTGCGGTAATGCCGCTGGTGTTTTATTATTCATCAATTCTCTACCTCGAGCTGCCGGCAGTATTCCTCATGACGCTTGCCTGTTTAAATGCCGAAACCCTGGTGAAGAAAAATTTCAGCGAAGTAAAACAGAACCCGGGCTGGTACGGGCTGATCCTGGCAGGATTCATAAAAGAAACCATTCTTCCATTTACGTTTGCATTTATCGCTTTTCGTCTTTTCTTTGCTGTCAAACGTCTGGTTCAAAACGAGAACCATCACCAAGATTCAGGTGATTTCGGTTTTCTCAATCTTGGCGGGCGTACACAATTCATCCTTGGTGAACTGAGCTTTATTTTTGTTACGTTACTCCCCAATGTTTATTATTTGGTATACCGGTGGTTTTTCCCTGCATCGCGTTCATACGGGATGGATTGGTCAAACCTTTTCAATAATTTCAGCGACTACATTGTGATTGTCCAGTCATGGGTAGAGCAATTTGGTTTGTTTCTACTCCTGTTTATCGCTGGTTGTGTAATTCTGATTAAGCAGAAGAAATTCTCCACAGCCTTCCTTTACGTGGCACTGTTTTTAGGCTACTCCGTGTTTTTCCATCTTGATAAGGAACAATACCTTGGTTACAGCCGCTTTAATCTTCTGTTATTTCCTCCCCTTGCGGCAGGTGCTGCCGTTTTGGTTAAATCAATTGTGCAGAAATCCAGAACTTATGGCGCTCTATTGGCAGTTGTTGTAATTGCATCGTCGCTGCTTTTGTCTCCCATTCATAGAGATGGGTCAAAAGTACCTTACTGGGGCAATCACCTGACGGATACCTCAGAGCACTACTTCCCAGTTGAGGAAGCTATCAGATACATCATGGACGGACCAAATGCTAAGGGCAGTACACTTTTTGCCGGCGTAAATTATACATATTCTTACCCTTTCTATCAAAAGAAACTGAACTGGCAGCCTGAAAGGGTTAATGTATTCATCACAAGCGAGGAATTTGATGATGCCGCTAACCTTAAAAAAGCGCTCAACCTGGCAAAACAAGAAGGCTATGAGTTTATAATCTTCTTTGTGCAGGCCAGTGTTCCGCCGCAGTTGCCCCGCGACAGCCAATTTCGCGAGTTAAACACGTTCAGTAATATGGGGCATACTATCGTGCTGTATGCAAGATAGAGGGATTTCTGGTCGAACATTGAGTAGCAGCCCCTATTTTTGCTTTGGG
>JAGOVY010000142.1 GCA_018060515.1 Anaerolineaceae bacterium
CTGAACCTCGCTGTCGCCACTGGAATTATTCTTTTTGAGATTTATAATCAGATTTATAAAAATACAGGAATATGATGATTGCTTCTCTTGAAGGCATTGTAACTGAAAAAAACGATGATAATATTGTCCTTTCTGTAAGCGGGATAGGCTTTAAGATTTTTGTTGCGCCGAAATATTCTGACAAGTTGGAATTACACAAGGTTGCTGCGTTATTTACATACCTGGTTGTGAGAGAAGATGGGCTTACCTTGTTCGGATTTGAAACCCAGCAAGAGAAGGAAATGTTCACGCTGCTCTTATCCGTTTCAGGGGTTGGACCACGAACCGCAATGCAGCTGATTTCTACGACGCCAATTGATCAAATCAAACTTGCAGTAATCAACGAACAACCTGAGTTACTTGGGAAAGTAACCGGTTTAGGAAAGAAAACTGCCCAATCTATCGTTGTCCACCTTCAAGGAAAGATTAAAGGCGAAAAGCCATTTGAAAAGGGTTTTTCCTCAACAATCGACAGCGATGTTCTTGCTGCACTTACTGGCCTGGGGTATAGTTTGATAGAAGCCCAATCCGCGATTCAAATGATACCTGCCGACACAGCAGACGACCTTGAAAGCCGTGTGAGAATCGCTTTAAAATATTTTTCTTAATGTTGATTGGCAGTCTGTTTTTTGCTGGATGAAGTAAAATAGTGGTTTATGGGATCTTTCCTCAAATTCCGGAGGTTCAATGTCAGATAATCTAAATCAATACACTACTGATCTTTCTCAACGAATAAATCAATTTACACCTCAGTTTTCTATTAAGAATGTTGGGAAAGTTGTTGAAGTAGGTGATGGTATTGCACGTGTATCGGGCTTACCTGGTGTCCGTTCGCAAGAACTGGTCAAATTTCAGAACGGAATTATGGGGATTGCGTTTAGCATTGAAAAAGATCTGGTTGGAATTATCATCCTTGGTGATTATTCAAAAGTCCAGGAAGATATGGAAGTTGAAACCTCCGGTAGGATCGTATCCATCCAGGTAGGCAGTGAATTAATCGGGCGCGTAGTCAATGCTCTTGGAGAAGCGATTGATGGCAAAGGTGCGATCAAATCAGAACAGTCAATGCCTCTGGAACGGGTTGCTCCGGGTGTGATTGAAAGACGAGATGTTGATTCTCCAGTTCAAACCGGTATTAAAGCCATTGACGCTATGATCCCTATTGGACGCGGACAGCGCGAACTCATCATTGGCGATAGACAGACCGGTAAAACAGCCATAGCGCTAGACACTATCATCAACCAAAAAGGGAAAGATCTTGTTTGCATCTACGTGGCAATTGGACAGAAGAAAGCTGCAATTGCACGGACTGTGGCTTTGTTGGAAAAATATGGAGCAATGGATCACACCATTGTTGTTGCGGCGACAGCAGACGAGTCAGCGGCCATGCAATATATTGCGCCATATGCAGGTTGTGCCATCGGAGAAGCTATCATGGAGCAGGGAGGGCACGCTTTAGTGATTTATGATGATCTCTCGAAGCATGCCTGGGCTTACCGACAAATATCCCTGCTATTGCGGCGTCCACCTGGCCGTGAAGCCTATCCGGGTGATGTTTTTTATTTGCATTCCCGCCTGCTGGAAAGGGCAGCCTCAATGGCAAACGCTTTTGTACTGCTTCCTCTTTCCTTTGACGGTCAAGTTGTATCGCGCAATGACATTGGTGACGGCAAGGTCTATTCAGGACCAATGGCATTTAATTTGGCAGAGACTGCACTTAATAATAACAATGAGAAGAGTACATTAAAAATTGTTAAAGTTAAAGAAAGTGGCGGCACCTTAACTGCCTTACCAATTATTGAGACTCTTCTTGGCGATGTTTCGGCGTACATCCCTACAAATGTAATTTCAATTACTGATGGGCAAATCTATTTAGAGGGAAACCTTTTCAATGCTGGTATTCGCCCTGCGGTGAATGTTGGAATTTCAGTCTCGCGGGTTGGCGGTTCAGCCCAGACCAAGGCGATGAAACAAGTTGCAGGCCGGCTGCGGTTGGATATGGCAAATTTCAGAGAACTTGCCTCTTTTGCTCAATTTGGTTCAGATCTTGACAAAGCCACTTTAGGTCAGCTGAACCGGGGGTTGAGGCTTCAAGAGATATTAAAACAATCCCAATACGAACCAGTTCCCTTATCAGAACAGGTGATTGTGCTTTATGCAGCTGTCAATGGTTATGCGGACAACATTAGCGTTGAGAGAATAAAAGATTGGGAAAAGAGCCTGATTCGGCATATACACGGATCTGAAGCTGACCTAATTAAACAAATTGATCTTGAAAAAACGCTTTCAAAAGATACAGAAGAAAAATTGAAAGCCACGTTGGATGTTTTTTCTAAAACATGGGCCTAATCCGGAAAGATTTATAAATGACCTCTGCCAGGGAAATGCGTTTAAGAATTAAAAGTGTGAAAGATCTTTCACAGGTTACACGCGCATTAAAAACTGTAAGTGCGAGCAAGGTTAAAAAAACTGTAGCTGCCAACGCTGCATCTCTGCCTTATTCGCTCAAAGCATGGCAGGTGCTTAAGAATTTAGCAGTTCAACCTGGTTATAGCAGTCTCCATCCTCTGCTTTGTCGTCGTGAAAAAATTAACCGTGTTTTGGTAATTATGGTCTGCAGCGATAAAGGGTTGGCTGGGTCTTATAATATCAACGTACTCCGCAACACTTTGGAATATTTTGATGCTTTTCCGCAGCAGGTTGAATACATCTGCGTGGGTAAAAAAGGACGTGATTTACTGCTTCGCAGAAAAATAAGAGTCGTTGCTGATTTTTCTGAAATCCCAGACCCAGTATCTTTCATAGACATTTCACCTGTTGCCAAAATGGCGGTTGACGATTACTTAACAGAACTTTATGATGCGGTTTATATTTCCTTTACTAGATTTCATTCGATGACCCACCAAACACCGGAAATTCAAAGGTTACTGCCACTCGAGGTGTTGCAAGATGAAGAAAATAATAGCGGAAATCAGCATCACACTTCAGCGGTATACATTTACGAACCTGATCAACAGCAAATTTTGGATGAAATCATCCCAAGATTTACTGGTATTCAGATATTTCAATCGGTTCTTTCTTCTCAAGCGTCTGAACACGCAGCCAGGATGATGGCCATGGCAAATGCTACGGATAACGCAAATGAGTTAGCAGGAATGCTGCAAATGGAATATAACAAAGTTCGACAACAGACGATTACGAATGATATGCTTGATATTGTCGGTGGCGCTGCCGTTCACGGTAATTAATTTTTAGTTAACTGCATTTAGATGGAGGCATGAGAATGGATTTTCATCAAGGAAAAATTCTTCAAATCCAGGGAAGTGTGTTGGACGTAGCTTTCAAGGAAGGCAATACACCAAAAATTTACGAAGCCCTAAGAGTGATCCGTGATGATGGCACCGCGATAATCCTTGAAGTGGAAAAGCTTCTAGAAAATAATATTGCCAGATGTGTGGCGATGGACACAACTGACGGACTTCAACGAAATATGAGTGTCGAGAGAACTGG
>JAGOVY010000143.1 GCA_018060515.1 Anaerolineaceae bacterium
ATATCCTCTCCTTGTCTTGATCAGACTCATTATACATTCTTAAAATGAGATACTTCACCGGCTTGCGGCTGAGTTTCTGTATTGGAGAGAACCCGCACTCGATTATTGTGAATTGGAAATAAGTAGCAAAAAAAAAGATACTTATTGCAGGCTTAGAAAAGAGGCTTTTTTGGAAGTGAAAAGATTGTACTTAACAATGTAAAAGAGCGCCATCACTCCGTCTTTAGCGCCGATCTTCTTGCCCTCTTCATACGATCGTCCGTAATATGAAATCGGAACTTCGTACACACGTGATTTCAATTTCGCAACCTTTGCCACCACTTCCACCTCAAAACCAAAACCGGTGGAGGTGATAATCATGTCGCGGATGATCTCTCCGCGGAAGGCTTTATAACAGGTTTCAACATCAGTCAGGTTAAGATCAGTGAAAACGTTAGAGGTAAAGGTGATGAATTTGTTTGCCATAAAATGCCGGAAGTACAAAGAGCGTGAAGCACGGCGAACCAGAAACCTGGATCCCAACACTACATCGGCTTTACCGTCTTGAATGGGTTGAACCACATGGTTGATTTCATCAGGGTCGTACTCGAGATCGGCATCCTGCACGATGACGATCTCACCTGTGGATCTGCGAAAACCCTCTTTGAGCGCTTCTGTTTTGCCCATATTGTGCGGCTGCAGGTAATAATGAACTTTTGGATTGCGCGCCTCGTAATCACGGCTGATCGTACTTGTGTTATCTTTTGAGCCGTCATCAATAATGATGATTTCTCCCAGATTCTTCACTTTTTCCAACACGAGATCGAGCACCTGGGCGATGGTTTTCTCTTCGTTATATGCAGGTATGACAACAGAAATAAGCATTAATCCCTCAAGTAAAAACAATTGTAATTGCTATTCTACCCCGATTGGTGCTTAATGCACATCTACACTACACCAAACTTCCAGGTCTTACAGACTGTGCAGGGTGCTTAAGGCTGGCGCATTACAGCATCAGCCATGCGCGCGACGCGCACCATCACCTCAACATCGTGCACGCGGATGATGTCTGCACCACGGGCGATACCGATGGCGCACACAGCTGCCGTTCCTTCCACGCGTTCCATAGGCGGCAAGTCGAGCGTAAAGCCAATAAAGGATTTCCTTGAAGCCCCCAGCAGCAGCGGAAAGCCCAGTGATTTGATTTCATCCAGACGGTTCACCAATTCAAGGTTTTGTTCCACCGTTTTACCGAAGCCAATTCCGGGGTCAAGAATGATTTGCTCATCAAGCACACCTGCGGCGTGAGCCAGTGCAACACTCTCCAACAACTCAGAGCGGATATCAGTGATCAGATTACTGTAGTGGATGCCGGTGTACCTTCCGCCGAGGCGCTGCTGCAAATCAGCATGGGCGGGTTTGCTGCGATTGTGCATGAGGATGATGGGAGCGTGGTAGCTGGCAGCGGTTTCGGCCATGCGCTGGTCTGCCCGTAACGCCCACACATCGTTGATCCAATCTGCACCATGGTCCAAAGCGGCGGCAGCGACGCCGGCTTTATAAGTGTCAATCGAAAGCAGAGTATTAACATTGGCTGCGCGCAGAGTATCAATCACCGGGATAACTCGCGCCAATTCTTCTTCTGCGGAGACGGCTGCCGCGCCAGGGCGGGTGCTCTCTCCGCCGATATCCAGGATGTCAACGCCGGCTTCGATAAAACGCTGCGCTTGCTCAAGTGCGGCGTGAACAGTATGTTGTTGAGAGATCAGCCCGTCACCCGAGAAACTGTCGGGAGTGACATTCAGAATTCCCATTACATAAGTTTTTTTACCGAAATCAAGAGGTGTTTTCTTTTGCATAGGCTTTTACTTTCTGGCATCGGGTTCAGGCTCAAGGTATTGTGTCACCCCGCTCGTGTTTAACCTGCTGAGTAGTTCGGCAACCGAAGCACCGGCAGGGGGAATCACCATCGCCGCTGCGATTTCTGCCAGCGGAACCAGGACGAACGCGCGTTCATGCATACGCGGGTGCGGCACCTGCAGACGGCGGTATTCAATGACCCGGTCTCCGTAAAGCAGGATATCCAAATCGATGATGCGCGGCCCATAACGGATGGTTTTTTCACGCCCCATCGTTTTTTCAACCGCTTTCAGGCGTCCAAGCAGCTTCAGCGGAGCAAGCGTGGTCTTCCCTTTCACCACCTGGTTCAGAAACTTCGGCTGATCGAGTACGCCCCACGGAGCCGTCTCATAAAGGCTTGAGGTTTGAAAATCGCTGATGAACGCCGAGATTAATTGGCGTGCTCGGGCAAGGTTGGCAGAGCGGTCGCCCAGGTTCGAGCCAAGTGCTATGAAAACGATTATTTCCTTGGTCATGGCGTCGCTTTCCCGCTCGAGTTAACCCTTCAGTGCGTTAATCAAATCTGCCAGCAAACCATATGCGGTTGTTTTGGGTCCGGGGTTGCTCTCGAGGATTCCCAAACCGGGGAGTGTGTCGAGTTGAAATTGCACGAAAGAACTTGTGCCATTGATGCTGTAGAGCGGGCTGAGTGAGTTGACACGCTGAGGAGCAACCTGCGCTTTGAGAACTCCATCAATAAGTTGCGCAGAACACACCAGCTTCCAGCGTTCTCCCACCGCCAGTGCTTCTGTCACCATTGCCGGGCTGATATTTCGGATGCCTTCACGCTGTACGTCAGGGGGAGTGAGCGTTTTGCCCATCAACACCTTTACCAATGCCGCTACTTTAATTGCCGCATCCCAACCGTCAATATCTGCGCTGGGGTCGGTTTCAGTAATGCCGATGGATTGACCGTAGGCCACTGCTGCTTCGAGGCTATCTCCGCTTTCCATCCGTTCCAGCAGAAGGTTGGTGCAGGAATTTAAAATGCCATAAAAGCTTATTAATTCACTCGCTGGCAGCGGTGTGCGAAAAAGTGAAAATATCGGTGCTCCATCCATCACCGTAGATTCAAAAAGGAATCGGCGCTGGTTCTTCTGCGCGAGCGTCGTGAGTTCGTCAAAACCGTATACCACCGCCCCTTTGTTGGCGGTGATGGCATGCATGCCGCATTCGAGCGCAGTGCGTAAATGGTTTATGGCTGGTTGACCATGGTGATGGTCTACGGGTGAGTTTTCAAATAATACGTCAGCCGGCAGAGCGTGGATGAAATCATCGGTGGTTTCAAGTATAGGCTGCGAAGATAGCGGGTTGAGGCTGCCACCGCTGCGTGAAATTTGCAGCGCTTTCTCGATGTCAATCCCATTCTCATCAATTGCCATGCCGTGCTGCCTGGTTGCGATGCCGCTGACGAGTGTGGTAAAACCGTATTCACTGCGCAGCGTCTCCTGCTTTTCAGCCAGCAGTTCAACCAGCGCCCTGCCAACATTGCCAAACCCAACCAGTGAGAGCCGGATAACCTTCATCTTATATACTCAGGCAATTCTCTTCAATCAACATCAGGCGGTTAATTCTCCGTTGACCCAGTGCGCAGCTTCAACAACGGAATCCATACCCAATAATAGAGTCAGCATCTTTTGAAATTGTATAGGATCGCCA
>JAGOVY010000007.1 GCA_018060515.1 Anaerolineaceae bacterium
GCGATCAGCGAAGAAAGGCTCCACCAGGTGCCGCAATTTAGCCCGCTGACCCACTCAATCAGCCGTTTTCGAGGCGGCAGCGGATCATTCATCCAGGTGCCCTCAAAGATAAGCCCGGGAAGCATGTGTAATTCATTGAACTCAGCCGTGTTGAGCCAGGCTTTGAAGATGTCTGCCTGTACATCGGCGCGATTGGTTGAGAAAAATTTTCTTAGCCCATCAGGAATCGGCTGCATATTTTTATCTGTCAGACCGGTTTCAAGCAGAAGCATTTGAAGAAAGGTACGCGGAACTCCCCAGGTTTCAAAAACGGTATCCGGCATCTCACGCTGCATGCGCTGGGCAGCCAGCAAATCTGTCAGGTAATCAGGAATGGCTGATCTGGCTTGTTTTATGTGCCTGGGATTTTGGCTCACTGCGGGACGAATTTCTATGCGTTCCGATTGTTGCGGATAAGGTGACGCAAATTTCAGCAATTCATCTGGAATGTATATGTATTCCACTGGTTCGCCAGCAGATCTTAGAAAAGCAATCCCCGCCAATCCTGAATACCATAAAGCTTCGGCCGCCGAAATCGGCTTAAGGTCGGGCTGTTCGCGCTCGCGCCTTCCGGGACCGAAATCGCGAATTTCACCATAGGTTCTGGAAAATTCAATCCAGGGAACCTTCCCCCCGTTTTGTGCCAGGCTTGTCCACGCCTTACGGGTAGGTTCTTCAAGCGTCAGCCACATTTTTTGAAAATTTTCGATATTGTTAAGCTTTGCCTCTAAATCCGCTCGCGCGCTTACAACATCCCTCTCGCTGATTTCCACATTCCAGCGTCTGGCGATTCGCTTTAGTAAATCCAGGTCATAGTTGGAAAGGGTTGTGGTTAATCCTGGCATGCTTGCCTCTGGCAAGCATCATTATACCCAATTCATCAATATGCTGATCAGGCCTCGCTGCCATTAAAAAATGTGTACATTCTGATTAAAATTGACGCAGATGCGGCTTGTGGGTATAATTTCTTGTCTCCTTACGGCATGGCATTTGGTTATTGCATTAACTGAAGGGAGTAAATACGGTCTGATGCTCCTGAAGCTTGGCAGCACACTGCCCGTCTGATCACATGCAGAATTTTCTACTTAAAGGTATAACGGCAAAAAGAGAAAAAGATTTTCAAGGATAAATTTGAATTCTAAAGGTAAGCAAATAAGCGTGATAAATTCTACATATCCTACGAAAACTCCCGAAGACCCGATAACAACATATCGTACACATGGTTTGGTTGAAATCCTTGGTGAACAAGGAGCAGCCGCCTTTGGTGAACAACTGGAAAGTGCGCCTGATGAAGCCTTCAGGCGCGGGGTGATGGTACGCGCAGGCAGAGCCGGCTTTCACTATTGGTTGCAGCATGAAGGGGAGAGCTTCAAGCAAATTGACCCTGATTTCCATTTCCTGCCCATCAAGAAAAAAATCAGCACCGGATTGGTACATATTTGTTCTGTTTTTACCAACGCAAACCAGTGCAGCCTTTTGTTCAAAGATCATCCACAATGGTGGGAGTTGGAGTTTTCAGGGTGTGATGCCAGCACACTTCCTGCATACCAATGTTGTTTCATACTTGGTTTTGTGCAGGAATTTGCCGGTTGGGCTGGAATGGGTAAGCTTTATCAGGTGAGCGAAAGCTCGGGCACATGTTGTAATTCCATTATCATCAAAAAAGAACCTGTTGAATAACCATGAGCAGGATGTTCAGGCAAATTTAAGGGTTAGGAGTGCGTAAAACCGATGGCTGAAGAGATCTTAATTTGCGTGGATGTTGAAACATCAGGTCCGATTCCTGGGAAGTATGCCATGCTTTCAATAGGCGCCTGCCTGGTGTGGGATATCTGGCAAAATTTTTACATCGAATTAAAACCCGATCGCGACGAGGTTCAACCCGAGGCTCTTGCCATAAGTGGTTTGCAAATGGACGTTTTGCGTGAACACGGAACAGCACCTGCCGATGCCATGAAAGCCTTCGCTCAGTGGATTGCATCCGTTGCCCCAGCACCAGCCAGACCGGTGTTTGTGGCTTTCAACACCCCATTTGATTGGATGTTCATCAACGATTATTTCCACCGTTATATGGATGAGAACCCATTTGGGCACTCCGCCCTGGACATAAAAGCTTATTACATGGGACAGTTTGGCACAAGCTGGGAGGATACCTCAATGCAGCGTATCTCTTCATTCTTCCTCGATGAACGAAAGCTCACCCATAACGCCCTACAAGATGCCAAAGATCAGGCAATAATTTTCCAAAAAATTGTGCGGGCAAATCCAAGAACATTACATAACGAATAATATAAAAAACCTCCGATTTTTTGTATACTGTTAACAGAATCGTGTTAACAGGTTTTCAGATACAAGGAGGAAAAAATGACGCAAAAACAAGATTCAAATCAAGCTGATCTTAACAGAATAATTGAATCATCAAAAAGGCTTGGCGTTGAGATCGACGAAGAAGAAGCGCTGCAGTGGCTGACAAGTATGGCTTCTTACAAAGAAGCCGGACAAATCTCGATGGATACCCGCACAGGAGTGTTCGGGCACAACATGACCATGCTCGATTTCAGTGACAAGGAGTTGGAGTATTTCCGCCGGGTCGGCAAGATCGTCGAATTTGAAGATATTCCAGGGAAAGTTGAAACCGCGCTGGCTTTATCAGGCTCCTCTGCCCAGTCGAAGATACAAACCTACCCCGGCGATTGCGATTACTTTGAACGCCTGAATATTATCGCTGCAACGCGTGAAGAAGCCTGCGATATATTGGCGAAAATTATGCGTGATAAAGCGCTTGAGTTCGCCCAAGGATCCAATTATCAGTTAATCGAAGTGAAATTTGGCGCATACCCGCACGATATGGTTATTGGCAACCGTGAAGTTAAGGCAGGGTCACCGATTGGGTGGCAGCCCGCTCAGATTAATGCAGGCAAGATTGAGGGATTTACAAAAGGCGGCACAGCCGTGAGCGTGCATTGGAATGATGTAAAAACCGAGCCAGGCTGGTGCAAGTTGGATTGGGTGGTTGCCGACCCAATCCGCAGGCAATTGGCAAACGCCAGCAATATGCTGGATGTCACTTGGGAAGCACCTAACGGCGGGATTATCCCACTCGATGGCTTTCTCGACCCTTACTTTCAGGAAGTCTATCTCGAGGCTGCTTCTGTGCCAATTTTCTCAAAACTCGCACAGCATGTCTCTGCTAACGCACTTGATGATTATGTTTCCGCCTTGGAGCGTGAGGTACATAAGTACCTGACAAAAGACCTCAATTATGGCAAGGTCGCCAAACGCATGTACAACATCTTCCGCCTTACCGGTAAGTTCGAAGAGGCGACCTTCTTGCGCGAGTTGTTTGATGAACCCACAACCATCCTTTATCAAATCTGGTCATTGATCCGCACGATAGATGATGCCTACATCCCGGGTTCTTCGATCACAAACGAGGAGATGATCGCATCAACAGATAACCTGATTATTGAAGTGATTCGCGTGCTTGAGGGGGAAGAGGAAACCGAGATTGTGAAACACCTGTTGAACTTGCGCTCAGCACTCGCACAACCTGAAGCCAAGATGATGTTCACCGATGAAGCCGAAGCTGCACGCGCGCGCGTGATCAATATTGTCAACAACTTCTTCTTCGAAAAACTCATTGCCTATCCAACCATCAAGGATTACATGGACAAAGTCATTACCAACGTGTAATGCTCTATAAGCTTCATTTCTGAA
Source organism: Anaerolineaceae bacterium (assembly GCA_018060515.1). Lineage (GTDB taxonomy): Bacteria > Chloroflexota > Anaerolineae > Anaerolineales > Anaerolineaceae > UBA6107. Next base: position 3,757 of record JAGOVY010000007.1, read on the forward strand.
AAGCAAGCCTCTGCAAATTCAGCAAAGGCTTGCTTTTATGCAACAGAATCATTCATATCACGTATATTACTTCAGAGACTGTCAAACAATCTCTGCTTATGTGCGTGATGGTAGAATATTGAATAGATTACTTGGTTCTTAAAACCACTAAGCAGAGATTACGAGGATGAATTGAATAAAAATCACCACAGTATCACCGAAGGACTCGCTGTAGAACTTTATCTGGATACCGCTGCAGAAGAGCAAGTGCTTGAGTTTCGGGACAAAATATACGCTGCAGGAATCAAACCGGTACAGGGATCAATGAAGGACAAGCCTCACGTCAGTTTGGCGGTTTTTCCTTCTAAAGAATCTGCGCAGCTCATATCGATCACCAGAGAATTGGCGCTAACCATTCAGCGCTTCAACTTCCGCCTGAGCGCTTTGGGAACTTTCCCCACCACAGACAATGTGCTTTTTCTCTACCCTTCCCCCAGCGTTGAATTGCTCCATGTTCACGCTGCCTTTCACAAACTCATTCAACAGGCTGGCCTCAAGAGCTCACCTTATTATTATCCCGGTGTGTGGGTACCTCACCTGACTTTAGAACTTGAGATTTCCAGCGATGAAATGTGCCAATCGATGCACGTTTTTAAAGATGCCTTCACCCCAATCGAAGGGCACTTCACTCAATTGGGTTTGGTTGGCTTTCGCCCGATTGAGTACCTGGACCAATTTGATCTGCAATAAGGATTCCGATGTCACAAGCTTTCTACAACCCGCAACAGGATGCTGCAAACAATAAAGTACATCACCATAAATCAAGGGTAGATGATTATTTTCATAACCCTGACAAAACAAGGCTTTTGTATGAAGAAGCAGTTAAAAAAGCCAACGCAGATGATAATCCGCAAGCGGCTCAAGCTGATTCATGGCTGCGCACCAAGGCATTTTTCCGTATGCTGAAAGCCTATGCCAAGGGAGAATACACATCCATTCCCTGGGGATCGTTTTTACTCTTCGCTGGTGCAATTCTTTATTTTATCTCTCCCATTGACCTGCTGGTAGACTGGGTGCCCGTGGCGGGTTATATCGATGACGTGGTCGTGGTTGTCTTCGTAATCCGTCAGTTCAAACGAGATATCGATACATTCATTTTTTGGGAAGAAAGTCGTAAGCACCCCGGAGAACAGATCATAGATTTGTAAAGCAAATTTCCTCTCGTAAATTAGTATAATTTGGATATAATTTATATAAATATACCTGAGGAGGTAACTTAAATGAAAAAACATGTGGTTCTTGTTTTATCGGTCGCGCTGGTGCTCATGCTGGCATTAACTGCTTGCGGCGGGCTCAAAGACGTTGGGCAACTTGGCGACAAATTCATGAAGGCATTAAGTACTGGCGACCATGCCACTTCTTTCAGTATGCTTTCCCCTGATATTCAGACGGAAGTCGGAGGCGAAGCGGGTTGGGCTGATTGGGCGAGCATTCGCAATTTCGACGATTGGAAGTTCAACAGCAACACGATCGAAAATAATGAAGCAACGCTTTTGGGTACCGCTACTCTGCTAGGAGAAGAATACGACGTTACCCTTGTTTTCGACAACAACAATGATCAGTGGGAAATTATTACGATAATTTTTGAATAAACTCCCAAAAGTGGAGGCAGCCGCCTCCACTTTTTTTATTAATCAAACCGATATCCATTCAACAAATTTAGCAGCGGCACCATTCAGTTAACAAATGTCCTGAACAACCCGCGTCTGAGATCAGCTTGCGCCGCCATATTGCCCGTGATACACTTTTGCTATGAAGCGCTCACTCTTGGCTTACTCAACCTCTGCTGCCTTCCACGCTCATTTTGATTCGCTTAATCAGCACAGCAACAGCATTGCTATCCACTGCGTGAGTGCGATACAAACCTTTTTCGAGTGCATTTCTCATCAGCCATACGACGCAGTGCTCATTGATGCCTCTAACCGCGATCTCCCACTCAGCTTGATTACTGTGGATCTCTTGGAACAAAACCCTGACATTAAGATTCTTCTCTTGTCACCTGATGATGGTTTTGCCGATGAGGAACTTGATGAGGTGATCTATCATGCTGTGCTGTCTAACCCTATCAACAACGCTGAGATTGAAGCCTCGCTGCTTTTGTTTTTTCCGGCGCCAAACACCCGCCCAGAAGAGACCACAGTCCCTGCTGAAACCATTGCTGCACCTGAAAGCCAGCCGCCTGAAGAGAATGAACGCAGCCTGATTGAAATCATCGATGCTGCAGTTTTTGGCTTAGAACCCGCTGAAGAACCCATGGCGTTAATTACAAATTCAGATACCCCTCAAACCAGAAACAACAGCCAGCATCCCATCAGCGGAGCAGAAGCCATTGCTCAGCCCGATTTTTCGACTTTGCATTTTGATTATTGCTGTGTGCTGATCCCGCAAAAGCCACAGTATTACCTGACACGCAGCCTCGCAGCTTGTATCGCCGCCGCTCTTCCTCTAACTCACCAGGCGCGAGGTTGGCGCGTCACAGCGATATCCGTGAGGCCTCAATACCTGCAATGGATTGTTGCGCTGCCTGCTGAAACCTGCCCTGTTGAAGCTATCTGTGAAATTCGCCAGGCTACTTCTTCATATTTATTCGAACAGTTCCCAGAATTAAAAGGGAAAGACGATCAGACAGATTTCTGGGCTCCAGGATACCTGATGCTGAGCGGGTGTAATCCAATCTCCATGAGATTCATACACCAGTTTATTGACCGTGCAAGTCTCACTGTCTCAACGACAGTAATTCCAGAATAACAGGAACCGCTATGCCCCCGATACTCTATTTAATTGACGGTCACGCCCTTGCCTACCGTACTTATTTTGCCATCACTGCGGGGATGAATGACCGTATGCAAACGGCCAGCGGAGAACCCACCGCTGGAGTTTACGGTTTCGCCAATGTGCTCTTACGCCTGCTGGAGCAGGAGAGACCAGAATACCTGGCAGTTGCGTTTGATACCGGCAAAACCTTCCGTAACGAGCTCTTCCCTGAATACAAAGCCACCCGAGCGAAAATGCCCGATGATCTCAGACCTCAAATTGAGCGTATCCGTCAAATGATAGACACCTTCAATTTACCGCGGCTTGAAAAAGAAGGCGTTGAGGCGGATGATGTGTTGGGTTCCATAGCCAGACAAGCCACTGAAATGGGTTTGGCGGTAAAAATCATCACAGGCGACCGCGACCTGCTGCAGCTGGTGAACGACCGGGTGAGCGTCGTTCTATCAGGCTCTAAACTTGCTGATTCAAAGGGTTTTTCGCCAGCTGAAGTTAAAGAATCGCTTGGGGTGATGCCTGATCAGGTTGTTGATTACAAAGCACTGGTAGGTGATACCTCCGACAACATCCCTGGCGTTTCAGGGGTTGGTCCAAAAACTGCCATCAACCTGCTTGAAACATATGAGACTCTCGACAATATCTATCAAAACTTGGAATCAATCCCTGGCAAACTTGGAGAGAGACTTCGCAATGAAAAAGAAATCGCCTATCTCAGCCAGGATCTCGCGCGCATCAGAACAGATGTTGGCGTAAAACTTGTGCTTGAAGACGCCCGCACCAACCACCTCGATATCGCTGGCGTCGAAAAACTCTTCCGCGAATTGGAATTTCGCACCTTAATCCCGCGGCTGCGTACCATCGCCGCGCCCCTCATCCAACAGCCGAGCCCGCAGCTTTCTCTCTTCGGTGAAGATGTGAAAGAAATTGTCGTGCCGACTTCTTATGCACTTGAGGTAAAACTGGTAGATACCCGCGAGAAACTGCAAAACCTGGTGCAGGTGCTTTCAGGCAGTGATTTAATCGCATTTGATACAGAAACCACCGCGCTCGATCCTTTGCGTGCACAATTAGTAGGGATTTCGCTGGCGCACCGCGAAGGTGAAGGGTACTACATCCCGCTTGGTCACAAAAATCATCAACCACAATTGCAGACAGCCGAGGTAATTGAGGCGCTCAGCCCCTTGATGACGAACCCGGCTATCGCTAAGGCCGGACACAACCTCAAATATGATGCGCTCGTTCTGGCGAACCACGGTCTCATGGTATCGCCGTTATCGTTCGACACCATGATCGCTGAGTGGCTGACCGACCCGGCCTCGCGCAACCTGGGCTTGAAAGATATGGCGGATACCTTGCTGGGCATCAGCATGACCCACATTGAAGAACTGATTGGCAAAGGCAAATCTCAAATCAGTATGGATCAGGTACCAGTCGCCGCCGCTGCCCCTTACGCAGCAGCAGACGCAGAAGTGACCTTGCGCCTCATCCCACTGCTCAAACAGAAGATGGAAAAACACAACTGTGCCAAAATCTTCCAAACCATTGAAATGCCTCTTGTACCGGTGTTGATGGATATGGAGCTGGCAGGAATTACGTTGGATGCCGCCTTTTTCACCCGTTTCAGCGCAGAAGTAGGCGAACGGCTCAACCTCATCGAAGGTGAAATCTACCAGGCAGCCGGACACCCATTTAATATCAACTCAACACAGCAGTTGTCCAAAGTCCTCTTCGAAGAACTCAAACTGGAACCGCCCGACCGTAATAAGAAAACCTCCAGCGGTCATTATTCTACTGCGGCAGCCGTGCTGGATGAGCTCAAAGGTCAACACCCGGTGATCGATCGGTTATTAGAGTATCGCGAGTTATCCAAATTAAAATCTACCTACCTTGATGCACTGCCCTTGCAAATAAACCCGCGCGACAACCGCGTGCACACCAGCTTCAGCCAGACAGGTTCAGTAACCGGCAGGCTGGCATCTTCTGACCCTAATTTGCAGAACATCCCCACCCGTACCGAAATCGGCAGACAGGTGCGCTTGGGCTTCATTGCCCCAGCGAATCACAGCCTGCTTTCGGTTGATTATTCGCAAATTGAGCTGCGCATTGTAGCGCACATGTCAGGTGACCAAGCTATGCTCAATGCCTTCCGTGACGGGCAGGATATCCACGCCGCTACCGCCTCCGCTATTTACGACGTGCCCCTCAACGAAGTCACCAAAGATCAGCGGCGGCATGCCAAGGCTATTAATTTTGGTTTAATTTACGGTATGAGCGCCTTTGGTCTCAGCCGCTCAACTGACCTCACCTTGGGAGAGGCCGAAAATTTCGTTAAAGACTATTTCGAACATTTCCCAGGTGTGAAAAAATATCTCGACAATATCCGCGTCACCGCCGCCAAACAGGGTTACGTAGAAACCATGCTCGGTAGAAGACGCTACTTCCCCAACCTTTCAAACCCGGTGAACCAAATGATTCGCAACCGTGAAGAACGCGAAGCTATCAATGCCCCCATCCAGGGCACCGCCGCTGACATTATGAAAATTGCCATGATTCGGTTAAAGCAAGCCCTCGCGGCAAGCCCGTATAAAGCCCAAATGCTGTTACAGGTGCACGATGAATTGGTGCTCGAAGTTCCAGATGACGAACTGGAACCGGTCGCGGTGCTGGTACGCACAACAATGGAAGATGCCCTGCAACTGGATATCCCTTTGCTCACCGAAGCCAGAAGCGGGAAAAACTGGGGCAGCCTGCAAGTGATCTCTTTCTAAAAGAGCTGCAGCGATAATCGTGCAGCAGGCGCATTACTGAATCAGATATTCTGCTTCAGGCATTTTACGATTCTTCGCCCTTGCCACCCACCAGAAAACGCCAAAGCCAGCCAACCCGATTAACCCGGCAGCGTACCACATCGCCTGCGGTGAAATATAGTCGTTGGTGAAACCGGCAATCAACGGACCAAGCGCACTGCCAATGCCCCATGTAAGCGCGTACAGGCTCATGTAGCGGGCGCGCATCTCCACCGGCGCGAGCCTTGAAGTGTATGTGGTTGTTGTAGGTACGAGAATCATCTCGCCGACGGTTGCAAGCACCATACACAGCCAGAACCACCAAAAACCAGTACCAAAAGCGATGCTGAAAACTGCGATGGCATAGATCAACGACCCTGCGATCATTGCTTTTTCTGCTCGAAAGCGGTTAACCTGTTTGGTGACCATCAATTGAAAAACTATCACCATTACCGCATTAGTGGTGGGAATGAAACCAAACATACTTTCAGACAAGCCGTAATTATGCTTGGCATATACCGCCAGCATTAACCATAATATTGAGGTGCACACACGGTTCAGAGTAAACCCGCCGAGCAGGATGATAAAAACCCGGTCTTTGAGGATTTGAAGATACCCTCCCTTCACAGCGACGGCCGCAGTCGGGTTTTCAATGGTACTTGGTTTTGACTCAAGGATGAGCAACGCCGCGAGCAGAGCGATCACCGCAAAACCCACTCCAATCACGGTAAACGCAATGCTATACGAGATATAGGCGAGGTAACCACCAATTGCCGGACCGAGCGCAACACCGAGGTTGTTACCCATGCGCACCACGGAATAAGCATCCAGCCGCTGTGAATCTGGCACCAGGTCAGCAATCATGGCGTCTGTGGCGATGCGATAGAGCGGACTGGAAGCTCCTGTGATCATCAAGAGCAGCGCAAAAACCGGCAGCGTATCAGCAGTGCGGAAGAAGAACCAAACAATGGCGGTAATAGCCAGCGACAGTACAATAACCCATTTGCGCCCAAATCTATCGGCAATGAAGCCGCCAAGAAACGTGGTTCCCATTCCTACAGCGGCATTGAGCGTCATCAGCCAGGTAACATTTGAAAGCTGCAACCCAAGCTTTTCGCTGATATAAAGCATGATATATGGCCACATCAGGCTCTGGAATAGCCAAGTGAACATCACCAAACTGGTAACCAGCCAAAACTGGCGTGGATAGAGGTTGAACCAAGCTTTTACTTTGGGAATCACGGGGATAATTCTATCACGCGGCTGACGATTCTATCAGATGCTTGTTTTACCGCCGCATGCAATTCAGATAGGATATACTTGGATAAACAAATCTCATAAGGAGCAACTATGCTGCAAGAATTCAAGAAATTTGCCCTGCGCGGAAATGTGATTGACCTGGCAGTGGGTGTAATTATCGGCGGGGCTTTCGGTAGCCTCGTGTCTTCCATCGTTGAAGATATCATCTTGCCGCCGATTGGTTTGTTATTGGGTAATGTGAATTTTTCTGATTTATTCATCAGCCTTTCGGGTGAGAAGTTCGCCACCCTGGCTGAAGCACAGGCAGCCGGAGCGCCAACCATTAATTACGGCCTCTTTTTCAACAATGTGATCAACTTTGTAATTTTGGCTTTTGTAATTTTTTGGATGGTACGCGTGATAAACCGCTTGACCCAAGCCGAAGCTGAAGCGGCGCCGACAACCCACGAATGTCCACACTGCCTCAGTCAAATCCCGCTCAAAGCCAGCCGCTGCCCAGCCTGCACCTCTGAAGTTGAACCCGCAGCCTGAAACAATTCGTCTCCCTCCATTTGCCATAAACCAATATCAGGCAGGTGTTTGCCCTGCCTGATTGTAAAATCAGATTATTTTTGGTTGAAGCAGGTTAAGTGCGCTTGCGCTGGGGAGCGGGTGTTCTCAATGCTCCACCGCGGTACGATGGCGCCAATATTTCAAAAATGGTACATACCCGTGTATCCAGCATGCGGCTGCGAATACGTGCATCCAAATCTTCGAGGTTGCTCGACATGGTAATCACAGTGGGCAACTTGGCATTGTAACGTTCGTTAAAAATCTGATAAAGCTTCTCGCGCGCCCAAGGTGTAGCGCTCTGTGTGCCCAAATCATCCAATACCAATAACGGAGCAGATTTCACCCGATTAAACAATTCATCGTAAGAGGCGTTGCTCGTTGGGCTGAAAGTGGCGCGCAGGTGGTCAAGCAGATCTGGTACCACTACAAAGACCGGACTTTCACCCATCCCTCTACGGTAGTTGCCGATCGCAGCAGCAAGATGGGTTTTACCGCAGCCATAAGTGCCAGTAAGCACCAGCCAGCCTCGTGGGTTTTCCGCAAAATCCTGTGCAATACGAAATCCCCTTTCAAGGTTAGTGGATGCTTCAGGAGAGAGTTTCTCGGGTTCTCGTAAACTGAAATTGCCAAAAGAGCGATCTGCCAGCAGTTGAAGTTGGTAGAGCAGCGGATCGCGGCGCTCCTTTACCGGCATGCGGTAGTCTGGCGCAGTTATCCGAACGGTTGTAACCAGGTCGGGATCCTGCAATCGCGATCGGATGCGGTCATCCAGATCTTCAAGATCAAGGTTGGTGGTCACCACTGTGGGAAGTTTTCTCGTATAACGATAATCAATGATCTGGAAAAGTTTCTCCGCTGCCCAATTGGTAGCGTTGTGTGCGCCGAGGTCATCCAAAACCAAAAGCGGAATACTGCGAATTTCCTCGAAACGTTTTTCGAAGGAAGAATCGGTTGCCCCATATGAATAGCGCAGCCAATCCAGCAAGTCAGGTACGGTGAGGAAGATGGTGTTCATACCAAATTCAACACAGGTATTGGCCACCGCCGCCGCCAAATGCGTTTTCCCGCAGCCGTAAGAGCCCATCAGCGTGAGCCAGCCTTGCGGTTTGGCTGCAAACTGCTGCGCCTGACTGAGCGCATATTGCAATGAATTTATATGCTCGTCAGCCAGCCCGAGCCTGCCCTGCACTGAAAAAACCGAAAAGGTCATGGGCTTGTAAACTTCAAGGTTGCTCACCTGATACAGGCGATTTCGATCAGCTTGCATATTTTCATTCTGGCGGCACACACAGAGAACCAGTTTGCCAAAATTCGGGTCGCTAACCGGCAAAGATTGGTGAAGATACCCCACACCGTTACAAATTGGGCAGACCGGAGCGTTAGCGTCAGATTTGTCAGTGATTGATGAAGTCGGCATATTTCCCTTCACTATCTCTTTTGCGCTTTTCTTCAATGGCTTTTCGATCGGTTCCATCACGCCCTTTCTCTTTCCAGGCTCTCAATATGGCCTCAACATACTGCCAGTGCCGTACGTTGCGGGTGACCGCAATTTTTATCGCTTCAGCGATCCACTCAGGGGAAAAGGAATTTTCCGCCTCCTGCAATGTCTCGGCAATGATGGGGGTCAGCGGCCCGATATTCTCCTCATACAATGCGTAAATATTCGGTCGTTCCTTCTGCAGCCGCAGTGGGAAAGGCGGATCAATACCCGGATGCCACTTGCCTTTGAGCAAACCATCCAGCGCCTCCCGACCGCTTTCTGAATTAAGAAAATACAGGGCATCATTCTCATGCTGCGCCCGAATCAGGGTTCCCCGATTGCAGGCGCGTTCCAGCGCATCTGTCAGATTGTTTTTCTGCGTTTCTTTATCGCTGCCTAAAACTGCAAGGAAAAGATCATCTTTTAGAATTTCAGAAAACAGAAGATAGCGATATTCACTGACCTGCCCGCTAAGGTACCAGAAAGCATAAAGTGAAACGCGTAATTCATTAAGGTCGTCAATCGCCGTCAACAAAGAGGAAAAAAAGGTTGCGGGTATCGATACTGCATCCTGATTTTCTGAGGAGAAGCCTTTGAAGTCTGACATGGTGCTTGCTACCTTTTCTTCGCAGTGCCAGCGTCTCTCACACTTAAGGCGTTTTCAAATTTCGCCAGGTTTTGACGGAAAACCAATTCGATGCCGGGGTGAGTAGGTCCATTGCGGTGTTTGGCCACAATCAAGTCGGCGATAACAATTGGGTTGGACGCTTTTTCATCCTCTTCTTTTCTGTGAATGAACATGACGATGTCAGCGTCTTGTTCGAGGCTGCCTGAATCTCTGAGATCAGAAAGAACCGGACGCTTGCCTTCGCGTTGCTCCACAGCACGCGAGAGCTGAGCTGCAGCCAGCACAGGTACATTAAGTTCGCGGGCAAGCACTTTCAAACTGCGGGAAATATAAGAGACTTCCTGAACACGATTTTCAGTTCTCGTATCACTGCCCATCAATTGCAGGTAATCCACCAAGATGAGGTCAAGCCGGTGTTCCATGTGCAAACGGCGGCATTTGGTTCGCATGGCCATCGGCGTGATGGCGGGGGTGTCATCGAGCCAGATATGGGCGCCAGAAAGTACCGCCGTCGCCTGGGTAAACAGATCCCATTCATTGTCGAGTAATTTCCCGGTACGCAGGCGATGCGTATCGATGGCGGTTTCTTGCGCAATGAGCCGCTGCACAAGCTGCATGTTCGACATTTCCAGAGAAAACATGGCTACATTTTTCTTATGCTTAAGAGCGGCGTGTTTTGCTACCGAAAGCAAGAAACCTGTTTTACCGGTACCCGGTCTGCCTGCGATGATTAACAAATCGGATTTTTGTAAACCATTGAGTTGTCTATCCAGATCAGTTAATCCCGTCTGGATGCCCGAAATCTCTTCGTCTCTTTTTGAGAGTTCATCGACATGGTCATAATACTCACTAACCACAGTATTGATGGACTCCAGATCATGGCGCACCCTTTTTGCACTGAGGGCGAAAATTGATTTTTCAGCCTCATCGAGAACGGTTTTAATTTCTTTGCCCTGATCATAAGCCAATTTCGCCATTTCATTGGCAGAAGCCAGCATGCGCCGCCTGATGGCGGTTTGCTCAACGATTTGAGCATAATCTTCCCCATGCAATGACGAAGGGGTCTGGTTCACCAGCGAAAGCAGGTAGGGCATCCCGCCAATTTCGGCAAATTGTCCCTGTTCCTCAAGGTCATTGCTAACTGTGACCATATCAATGGAGATTCTACGATCATGTAAACGTGCAAACGCATTCCAAATCCACTGGTTGCGGATGATGTAAAAATCGTTCGGTTCAATAATCTCGGAAATATCTAAATACGAATCGGGGTTGATTAATACTGAGCCCACCACCGCTTCTTCTGCTTCGCGGCTGTAAGGCTGTGATTGAATCACCTTTGAAGTGTCGTCGTCATAGGGAGGGAAATTGCCCATAGTTTCTCTCTTATTTCCTGATATATCCAGTTAATCGTAACCCTGTGGCGGGTTTTCGTCTTCATCAGACGATGGGTTTTCTCCACGGTCTTCAGGATCGTCCAAATCTTCAAGATTAACATTTTGCAAAAAATCTTCATAGATGGAAAGTCTGTGTAACGCTTCTGCCTGCTCTGCTGGTTCGATTGTTTCGGTTGGCGGCTTGCTGCTCTCTCCATCGAGTACTTCACATTGTATATCTTCTTCTGGAGTAATGCCCGCGTCATGTAATACCCTGGTATTCACCAGAATTGGTATATGTGCTCTCACCGCAAGTGCAATTGAATCAGACGGACGGGCATCAATGTCGTGAATTTTTCCATCCACCTCCACCACCAAATTGGCAAAAAAGACTTCCTGCTTGAGATCCAAAATCTCCACCCTGATAAGTCGGGCGCCGAGGGCAGTAAACGATTGCAGCAATAAGTCATGCGTTTGAGGGCGCGCCAGCTCAACCTCTTGCAGAGAGATGGTAATGGCTTCAGCTTCAAACGGTCCGATCCAGATAGGCAGGTAGCGCTCACGCCCGGGTTCTCTCAGCATCACAATCCGCTGCTGACTCATCAGACTGATTCTTATACTGTCTATTTTCACTTCCACCATGTCAGACACAGATAACCTCCACGACCCTTACATCTATTCTATTGATTATTCTAACACGGCGGAAAATGCGGCGCAACGAAGTAAAACATAATTGTTGATTTCTTAAGTATTAAAAAACATGTGAAAGAATTTTTTAAGTTTGGTGTATAATGATGGCACTTGAATGGGCGGGGTAGATATCAAACACCCTCGTCGGGTTTTTACCCTGTCGAGCATCACTGAAATCAAAGTATCAACTAAAACCCATGTTCTCTTATTATTTATCAGAAACAGTAATTTATCAAACGATCGATTAAGGTGTGGATTTGTCAAAACCAAGAGTATTAGTAATCGAAGGTAAGCGCACAGGTCACCCTTCCTTTACTGCTGGATTAACCAAGAAATCATTTCTGGTTGAAAGTGTTTCCAGTGGCGCGGCCGCGCTTGCCCAATTGGATACGACTGTCCCCAGCCTGATTATTGTAGATGCATCTTCAATGCGCAGCAGTGGTAAGCGAATTTGCCAGGCGATTCATCAGAAACAACCCAACCTGCCACTCATTCTTGTACTCGACAGCAACGCCGACCCCAGCGATCATTACGAAGCGGATGTCGTCCTCGTGCTCCCATTCACCCTGCAAAAATTGGTGAACCGTGTTCGGATCCTGCTGCCACTCGAGAATAAATCCAGTTTGCAGACTGGTCCAATTTCATTAGACGTCGTGCAAAAACGCGCCATCATCAACGGCAGGCAGATTCAATTAACCCCACGCTTGAACTTACTCCTGCGCATTTTAATGGAACGCGCCGGCGAGGTGGTTGATCGAAATTCGCTTTTCCGCGAAGCCTGGGATACAGATTACACCGATGACACACGTTCATTGGACGTGCACATCAGTTGGCTGCGTCAGGCAATTGAAGAAAATCCCCGTTATCCAAAATACCTCATCACCATACGCGGTGTCGGCTATCGCTTAGATACAGAACCTTCAAAAAAACAACGCTCAAAAAGAAGTACCAACCAATAAACCGTTGTTTTACAACAGCCCGCTTTTTTGTATTATTAAACTATCCGCGTTAAGATCAATGCAGTCACCGTTGCACTCAGGGTACAAGCCAAGTTGATCACATCATTGTTCAACCAACGCCAACCCCTTAATCGCACTGTTGGGCTGCCGCATGAATGCACGGGTGATTTCTCTGTTTCTTTCTCGCAGTTTGGGCACCAGTAGATTTGCTGCACCGTCGCACCCAGCAAACTATCCAGCAGACTGCCGAGAAACCCGGCAAGGAAGATGATTGCAGCATACCCCCATCCATCAGTTTTACCATCAACGCTGTGCGGCCAAAGATAAACAGCTCCCAGCGCAATCACCAAAGACCCTGCCGCCGCGGCCAGAGTACCTACCGCGCTGACACCGCCCGATGTGCCGGGAGGAACAGGTTTTAGGGTGGTAATTTTTCGCGGCCAACTTTCACTCATCGCGCCGACTTCGGTAGCCCAGGTATCTGCATTGGCGGCAGCGAGAGCAGCCGCAAACAGCGCCCAGGGGAGCGGTGATGTGGGGTGTAGCCCATGCAAAATTACCATCACTCCGGCAATTCCGCCATTCGCTCCCACCTGCCAGGCATCCCGTTGGCTGCCTTTGGCATATTGATCACCCACAGTATTCTTTTTCTTCAGCTGAAACGACAATCCAGTGGACGTGATGAAGAAGAGCAACAGCAGCACAGCCCAAGGCAGACCGCCCAGCCCAAATACAATTGAGCCTAACAAAAACGCAGCCAGCCCGCCGCTGAGGTTGAGCGAGCGCATGCGATATGCGGCATAAGCTACCACTGCAGCCAGAAGAACGCCAAGAAGGGTTTGAAATGGTTGGGGCATTTCCGACCTAAACAGGGTTTAAGAAGATCAGCAATACCGACACAAATAAGAGCAGCGGTGTCAAAATCCCGGCTGCCCAAACAAAGTAGGTGATCGTTCTTGTTTCTTTGCGGCGGTAAAAGAAAAAACCGCTGATTACATTCACTACCATGAAGAAAAGCGCAAGAATCGGCAGCATTAACAAACGGTTGGCAGGCACCGCTGGCAGCGAAACAGCGTTGAAATCATACCCTATGGAAACCATGCTGCGGAAGGGGATGAGTATGCTGGTTACAATCAGGAAAAGTAGTGTAAGAAGGATGCTGATCGCGAGCAGCGTTTTAGCCAATTGATCCTGAAAAACGGACTGCATGTAAGCCGCCGGGATTGTCGTGTAAGGAGCAATTGGCGCCAGGCTGCCCATTTCTATTACACGCTGAAAACGGCGCGAAAATTCCTCGGGATCTTGAGGAGAAAGAACCAACGTTTTTTCCACCGCAGCAACAATCACAAGATCGGCTGTTTTGCTGGCAATAAACTCAAGCTCGCCAAGCTCTTTGTGGCTGGAAGTGCCCAGAATCGCCCCCGGCATGGAGAATTTCGGGAGTGTCAATGGAGTAATCAGGTCAGAAGCTGGACGGACCCACAGCACCTCAGTGAGTGGCAAATCTTCTGAGCGTAACCCCCAGCGCACACGCAGCCCATCGCGCTCGATGACGTACAGCGCCCGATAGAGGGCATATCCGCGGTAGGCGATAAGGGGCAGCAGCGCCAGCAGCAGCAGTGTTACTAATAGGTATATGGCCAGCGGCCAACCTGCCGGGCGCGAGAAAACCAGAAATAATAAAAAGCCAATCCCCCCAAGCAGAACCAAAACAAGCAGGAGATGCAATGCAATCCCTGTCTTCTTGTAAGGGTAGTATTCCTGACCTTCGCTCATTGGTGAAATGCCAAATCCATTTCTATATACAATCAGCCAAAATGCCGCACACCAGCTCAACCTGGTCTTCTGTCATCAAGCCCGAAAAAGGCAGTGCCAGCCCGCGTTTGCCAAGGTCCTCTGTCACTGGGAAGTCACCTGCCTGGTAACCGAATTTTTCAACCATATATGGCTGCAGGTGGATGGGCAGGAAATATGGCCGCACAGGGATACCCTTCTCATGCAGCCGGGCAGCCACAGTATCTCGATTCAACTCTTCATCCAGGCGGATGACGTAAACGAACCAGGAAACCCGGGTGGTCTCAGGAACGATGCATGGAGCCTGAATGCCGGCAATACCGGCAAGCCGCGTTTCGTACCAATCTGCCACCTGCTGTCTTTTTGCCAGCAATTCTTCAATTCGTGAAAATTGCACCAGCCCCAGCGCAGCGCTCATTTCATCCAGGCGGTAGTTATAGCCCAAATGGGTGTGCTGCAGCCAGGTATCGCCTGAAGCCCTTCCTTGGTTGCGCAGCGCGCGCATATATTCAGCTGCTTCGTGGTCATCGGTAACGATCATGCCACCTTCGCCAGTGGTCATTTGTTTGTTCGGGTAAAAGGCAAAAACAGCGTGATCTCCAAGCTGGCCAGCCGGTCGGGTTTTATATTCAGCGCCTAACGCCTCACAAGAATCTTCAATAAGTTTAATCTTGTGCCGGTCAGTTATAGGTCGTAATCGGTCATAATCCGCCGGCTGCCCAAAAACATCAACGGGCAGCATGGCTTTAATAGAACCGACTTCAGTTGCGCCTTTACGCGGCAGCCAACGCCGCGCTGCCACACCACCTTTGGCCAGGTCTTCCGCCGCTTGCGCTGATTGTTCAGGATCCATGTTTCCGGTCAGCGGGTCAACATCCACATAGACGGGGATGGCTCCTTCAAAGAGGATGACATTGGTGGATGCCACAAAAGAGAACGGCGTAGTTAACACCAGATCGCCGGGTTGAATGCCCGCCGCCCGGATGCAGAGGTGCAATCCGGCGGTGCCTGAATTCACCCCAATGGCTTCTTTTACACCGGTATACTCAGCGATTGCCTTTTCAAATGCGGTGATGTTTGGCCCCATACTGAGGTGGGGTGTGTGCAGCACGGCCATCACGGCTTCGCGCTCGGCATCGGTGAGGTCGGGTAATGACATTGGTACGATCGGTTCAAAAGTTTTCATGGTTATCAACTTACTCTCTTCCTACAGTGCGGATAAACCGTTCGGGTTAGTTTATATTTTCCAAACAGGCTAGAACTTCTTCAACAACCTTCTCAGGCGCAACCGTGCGTACAACGCCATTACGACGGATTTTAATTTCCACTCCGCCAGCTTTGAACGCTCGTTCGCTCACTGTCAACCGGATGGGCAAGCCAATCAGGTCAGCATCATTAAATTTTACCCCCGCAGATTCTTCGCGGTCATCTACCAATGACTCTAATCCGGCAGCAGTCAGCGCTTCTTCCACCTGCATGAGGATGGCATCCGTATCAAGCTCTTTTCCTTTGAGACTCACGATATGCACCGGGTAAGGCGCCAACGAAACCGGCCAGATGAGGCCATAATCGTCATGGTGCTCTTCGGCAACGCAGGCGATGAGCCGGACCAAGTCGATGCCATATGAACCCATGATCACGGGCCTGGTTTCGCCTTTTTCATCAACAAAAGTACCGCCCTGCGCATCCGTATATCGTGTTCCAATCTTGACGGTATTTCCAATTGCTACACCGTTTGCCAGGCGCAGCGCTGACCCGCACTCAGGGCAAAGGTCGCCCGCACGTGCAGCGGTGATGTCGCCGATATAGACTGCCTGGTAATCACGCCCATAGTTCGCATTGAGCAAATGGAAGCCCTCTTCGTTTGCCCCAGTTACCAGGTTGGCAGAGCGAACGACCAGTTCATCTGTTACTACGGTGATGCCACGTAAGCTACACGGAGAGGCGTAACCAGGCACCGCGCCGCTGGCAAGTATCTCTTCTTCTGTGGCCGGCCGCAGCTCGCTGGCTTTCACAAGGTTGGCCAGTTTGGTTTCATTTACTTCCATGTCACCGCGCACAACGGCGAATAATAATTTCTCGCATTGCCCGTTTTCACTATCAGGGAGAAGCGCCGTAAAAAACGCGATTTTCGCGGTGCGCTCATGCGTAATATTCAAAAAAGCAGCCAATTTCTCAATGGTTGAAGCACCAGGCGTGGCAATTTTGGTCAGCGGCAGCATCTCTGCCTGTTCGGGTTCAGGTTTGCGCACGGTTGCCACCTGGCGGTTTGCAGAATAACCGCAAGCCTCGCAAATCATCAGGCTGTCTTCTCCGATTGGCGTGAGATACATAAATTCTTGCGCATCATTGCCGCCCAACGAGCCGCTGTCTGAGCGCACTGAAATGGCTGGCAACCCGCACCGGGCAAAGATGCGGTAAAAAGCTTCATGATGCGCCTGGTAGCTGGCATCCAGCGCCTGCCAATCGCCATCGAGACTGTATGAATCCAGCATAGAGAATTCACGAAGACGAATCAACCCCGCGCGCAGGCGCGGGTCATCACGCCATTTGGTTTGAATGTGGAAAACGATTGCAGGAAGCTGGCGGTAAGAATGAATCAAGGCTCGCGTCAGGTCTGCCAAAACTTCTGCATGCGTCATCGCCAAGGCCATTTCATGATTGGTGTGATTGCGAAACCCGCTCATCTCGCTGCCCAACTGTGGGTTGCGCCTGGTTTCTTTCCACACCTCGGCGGGCTGAACCACCGGCATCAACAGCTCCTGTCCGCTAATGGCGCTCATCTCCTCACGCATGATGCGTTCTACGTTCCGTAGAACCCGCAGACCAAGCGGCAAGTAGGTGAAAATCCCAGCCCCCGATTGGCGGATATAGCCGGCCCGCAGCAGAAGCTGGTGACTGACCACCTCAGCCTCAGCGGGTTTTTCTCTGAAAGTTTGGCTGAAAAGGCGTGATAATCGCATCTGCTAACCGTGCCTGTAACCTGAATCAGAGTAGCATAAGCCAGGTTGAAACCGCGCGGAAGAGCGCCGGCGCGGCAACATGGTAGGTTTTTCGCATAATCCAACCCAACAACAACCCCTGCACCAGTGTAATCAACACCTCAGGCCACAGCGTTGGAAACTGGCTGAGCCATAATCTGCCTGGGAGCTGCCATAAGAGGTAAAGCAGTGTGGTTGCCAGCCATCCCCAAGTGGTGCCAATGAAAGACATGAGCCGTAATTGGATATAGCCACGAAAAATCGTTTCTTCTGCCAGACAAAGGACGAGTAAAACCAACAGTAAGTTGCCCTGTGCAACACTGATTCCGCTGACCAGCGTGATAAACTTTCCTCGTAAAAATATCACCAGAAAGACAAGCAGCAAACCAAGCATCAGGCTGGCGCGTGTATTTTCTTTACTCCAACCGATACTTTTTATAGGCTGACCGCGCGCCAGGAGCAAGACAATGGCAGGCAACAGAGCAATTACCGCAATGAGCATTCGCAGCGAGAGCTCGCCGCCGGCAAAGGTTAAAGCTGCTGTTTTAAGAAAATTGAAAAGCTGATTGTCGAAAACCTGGAATGCAAACAGAAAGATCAGCGCGAACAAGATAAGGGCAAAGGTGGCTTCACGGCGCGGAAAGCGGAAGTCAATACGCCTGATCCGGCGCAGAAGCGGGCTGGCTCCTGCAATCATCACTACTGCGATTACCCCCAGCCATTCACTCGCAAACCCCAACCAATACTTAAGATCCAAATTGTTCATTCTTTTGCCACCTGCCTGCCTTTTAAGGGTGGTTTTGTTCCATCTTCCGGTGGTTGCTGGTCAATTTCTTCCGGCTCGGGTGCAGAAGTTAAATCCTCCAGGTTGAGTTCAACTTTTTCTTCCATTCTCACCTGCCCGCGCAGAAAAGCTCCTTCTTCGGTGGCGAAGGCAATCGTCACCACATCTCCCCATACCCTGCCCGTGGAGCGGATTTCAAGCTTCTCAGCGGTAACGTTACCGCGCAAAGCACCAGCAACAATCACACTATTGGCGCGCAGGTTTTGACAGGTCACCCGCCCGGTTTCACCAATGACAACCAGCCCACGGATGCGAACCTCTCCTTCAAAAGTGCCCTCGATTCGGATGCCGCCTTTGCCGCCCAGGTTTCCCGCCCAGTTGATGCCAGGCCCAAGCACGGAGGTGACCCGCTCAATTGGCGCCGTCTGTTCTTGCTCAGGTTGGGTTGATCTCTTAAACATAAATACCTCCACGTGGCGGTTGCCTGCCGGATTCCTTTCGATCATGCCGTTTCGCAGCTTCTCAGTGCGAACCTTACCATTTTACCATTTACAGATGGAGCTGCAGTTACCGCCTCTTGGGCTTAGTTTTCAGGCCAGGTTGCGCCTGCCCGTACAATGCCGTTTTCTGGGACGTCTGTTTTTACGACAGCGCTGTTGCCAATCCGTGCGCCTGCCCCCACTCGTACGCCCAGGTTGATGGTGACGCCCATTCCCACAAGGGCGCGGTCGCCCACCAGCACCGCACCAGCAAGGATAGCCCCCGGGGAGATATTGACGTATTCACCTAACTGACAATCATGAGAAATTATGGCGCCGGTGTTGATGATACTGCCAAATCCAACATTCACCTCGCTGCCAACGTAGGCGTTGAAGAAAACCTGGCAACCCGCAGCCAAATTGGCGCTTGGTTCGACAAAAGCGTGGGGATGAATAACGGTAAGGCATTCGAAGCCGGCAGCGGCAAGCTTTTCATAAACCACCAGGCGGGGCGTGATGCTTCCGATTCCGCCGACTGCATTCACAGCGAGACGCACGCCGGAACGATACAGCCCGGGCAGCAGTTCACCACCGCCAAGCACCGGTATACCCATGATGTTTGTTCCAGCCGGAATGCCGTCATCCAAGATACCGCGGATATGATGCTCACCTGCCAGGCGAACGAGATCAATCAATGATTTGGCATGTCCGCCGCCGCCATAGATAAGCATATCACCCGGATTTGCCGCACTGGTTTGCACGGAGAGCAGCTCTCGAACCATATCTTCGGTCACCAACACCCCTTTAGGCAGCAGTGACAGATCAAGCGCCTGTTCCTCAGCCAACAAGCGCGCACGGTTTGTGATGCGCAGCCCATCAGGAATATCACTTTCACTGGGCAACGGATCTACTGGATTTTTAGCGGGCTCTAAAGTTAATCTGTGTGCGGCAGAATCTGCAATAGCGCACAAACGCTCTCCCGCACGCAAGGGTTCTCCCACTTTGCATTTCAAACCGATGATGTAACCATCGCTTGCGGCGGTTAAGTCATATGTCGATTTTGTGGTCTCAAAACTGGCAATCACCTGCCCCTTCGCGACCCTGTCACCGTCTTTAACCAACAAAGCTGACAACAGTGATTCAGGCTCATTGGGATTAACCAACGGCACCAACACTTCGACTGGATTATTCATTTTGACGAACCACCTTTCTCACCTTATTCAACAGGTCATCCAGTTGCGGCAAAATTGCCGCTTCCAGCGTTGGCGCAGCTGCCACCGGCAAATCACGCGCGGCAACGCGTGCACAAGCCCGCAGCTTCATGTTGGGGGTTTCGCCGATGCGGGCCAATACTTCAGCTCCCCAACCTCCGCTCAGGCTGCCTTCTTCAAGCGTCACCAATCTGCCGGTACGGCGCACTGAATCTGCCAGTATTGTGGTGTCAAAAGGCGTTAACCGGGTCGAGACAACCAGTTCGGCAAAGATTTCCTCTTCATATGCCAGCCTGAGAATTGCCTGGCGCGCAAGTTCCGCCATATACCCATATGCGGTCAGCGTAACATGCGCTTTTGGTGCGCCCTTAACACTCACAAGGTACGTCGGGGTGTTCAACATCCCCGCTGCAGAGGGTAAGGCCAATATTTGAAGATCGGGTAACTCGGGCATGGAATACAGCGGCAGCAGGTATTGCAGCTTGTTCTCAAGAAAAAGTACCGGTTCAGCAGCTTTTAGGATGATGTCGGTCAGTAAATCACCTGGTGACTGTTTGATTGTATCATCCATAAAATTGAGCGGTGCGATGAGCGTCAGCCCCGGTACACCGATAAACATTTTTTCCAGCGTCTGTGAGTGTGTCGGTCCATATCCGCGCCTGCCGCCCATAGGGGTGCGGATGACAAGCGGCAGGTTCACCGTGTTGTTGTACATCCAGCGAAATTTGCTGATATGGTTGACAAGCTGGTCTGCGGTCAGCGTGATAAAGTCGCCGAACATAATTTCAAGCACCGGTTTTAACCCGCGCAGCGCCATACCGGCTGCCAGGCCGGCCAACCCCGCCTCAGAGATGGGTGCCCCCAGCACCCGTTGAGGGTAGGCAGTCGAACAGCCCTTCGTCACTTTAAATGCCCCGCCGTAAGGGTCGAGAATATCTTCGCCGAGCAGGAATACACGTTCATCTCGCTGCAAGGCTGAATGCAAACCCGCATTCAAAGAGGAAAGGACGGTCGTTTTCACTCTGTCTCCTCAAGGGTTGCCAGCGGATCTGCCAAAGCATGTTCAAACGCCCGCGTCACTTCTTGCTCAACTTCGTTGTGCAACTGTTCCAGAGTCTCCAACGGCAATCTGGCGGCAAGTATTTTCAGTGGGTCGCGTGTGGAGCGAAGCTCCCTGATCACAGCCTCCGAACGGGTATCATCACCTTTGGAGTGCGGACCAAAGCGCACGGTGTTTAGCACCAGCGCCTGAGGCAGAGAGTTTTTAAGGATGCTGGTAACACACTTCAACGATGCTTGTTGAACTTCGCTCACATCACTCGTATTCAACTCTGTCACCTGAATATCGAAAGCCTGCAATCGTTCGGGAATTCTGCCTGCCATCACGAGCGCAGTGGGCGTGGTTTGCGCGATGTGATTGTGCTCCACTACTATGAGCAGCGGTACACGCCACAAGGAAGCCATATTGCATGCCTCGTATAAAGCGCCCTCGCCAAACGTACCATCACCAACAAACAAAGTTACAAGCGCGCCAGATTGTTTTTCTTTTTCAGCCAGCGCCATCCCTGCGGCGATCGGAACAATACCACCCTGAACGCCGTTGGAATACAGGTTGCGCCAGTGAATATGCTGTGAGCCTCCTCTGCCGCCGCAAAGCCCGGTTGCCTTTCCCATCATTTCAGCGAAGAGTGAGCGCATATCACCGCCATAAGCGATAAAGTGACCATGGCAGCGGTGGTTGGTTACAATTACATCGTCCGGCTGCAGCACGCTAATCACGCCGGCGGCGTTGGCTTCTTGCCCAATCGAGGTATGGGTTGTGCCGGCAAACACCCCACGCGAGAATTCTTCCAACACAGTTTCTTCAAAACGGCGAATACGGAACATGGTACGGTAGAGTTCAATCTCGTTCAGCATGTGCCAACCTCATTGGTGATCGTAAATCGCCAAGGAATGGAACGCCAGGGTTCTGGTGTGGAATCTATCCCGATACGTGCTGATGTATGGATGGATTTGTCTTCTACCTTTATCCCCTCTTCTATGAAAAGAGGGTTTGATGAATCTGTCAACAATGAACCATTCAGTTCACCATCAACATTAAACGCTTTACAAATTTTCGCCGGTCCGTTACACCAAAGCGCCGGCTTTACTCCCGGCCGGTGAGCGGTGATTAAATCCAACCCTTCTTCCGGTTGGAGGGCACGAATTAATACTGCCGCAGGGTAGCCTTCGGCGCCGCAGACTGCATTGAGGCACCAATGCATGCCATAGGTAAAGTAAATATATGCCCGCCCTCCATTGGCATACATCACAGCATTACGGCGGGTTTTTCCCCGGTGGGCATGACACGCCAGGTCATCCTCTCCGCGATAGGCTTCTGTCTCGTTGATTATTCCAGAGATACGTCGTCCGTTCAGTCGGCGCACCAGACGCTTACCCAGCAAAGCGCGTGCCACCACAGTAGGATCGGACAGAAAGAATATTTCAGACAGGCATTTCATACTGGTATTATACTCAAACGGCATCCGCTCGCAGCAGGTTGGAGGAATTAGAATCGGATCTTCGCTGGCAGCCTAAACGCTAATCAGCGCTGGTGTTATTGTGTTGAGCTTTCCCGTTGATAAAGGCCAACGTTTTCGCCAGCCCGTCTGACAACTCGATTTTTGGTTCGTAGTCGAGAAGCTGCCGCGCCGCGCTGATATCTGCGCACAGACGGCTCAAGCCGCCCTCGCTGCGTGGATTGTAGACAATTTCAGGTTTGCCGCCAGTCAACTCGACAGCCAGACGTGAGAGCTCTTTAACGGAAGTTTCTGTTCCACTGCCGATGTTAATCGTGAGCTGGTTTACATCCGGCGCGTCCGCCGCCGAGATCATTCCCTCAACCACGTCATCCAAATACACATAGTCGCGCGTTTGGCTGCCGTCGCCATGAATGACGATCGTACCGTTTTCCGCTGCCTGGCGTAGAAAAGAAGGGATAACCGGCGTATGTACCGGCGGGATGTGCTGCCCGGGACCATAGGCATTGAAAACCCGCAGGCACACGGTTTCAATCCCCCATAGACTGCCAATTGATTTTACATAGTATTCTGCAGCCACCTTTGAAACGGCATAAGGCGCCCGCGGGTTGGGTATGGCGCTTTCATTCACCGGCTGCTGCGGCTGATTGCCATATACCGTTCCGGAGGAAATAAAAACCACACGCCGCACACCAACATCGCGCATGGCTTCCATGAGTGTGACGGTACCGCCAACATTGACATGATTGTATTCACGAGGATAAAGTACAGATTCCTGTACGCTTACCATGGCGGCCAGGTGATAGACACAATCTACCCGCTGCAATAATGACCACAGCTTGGGGCGGTCGTTGACATCGCCAACTGTGAGCTGAACCTGCTGGTTTAAGGAGTTCGGGTCACCGGTGGAAAGATCATCGAGCCCCAACACCACATTATCAATTGCCGCCAAACGGTTGGCAAGAGCAGAACCCAGAAAACCGGCAGCCCCTGTGATGAGATATCTCATGGTCGCGCTTTCATAAATCGAGTTTCTGCATTATAGCACAGCGAGTTTTCATAGGTCAGGTTTGTTTTTGAGCGCGCAAAGATGCTTTTTCTTCCGGAGAAATAAAAGCGGTCTCGAGAGCGTTGATTTGCGCCTGACGGATTAACTCCGGCTTTAACCCTGCTTGCGGCGCAGCGATGGTGTATTCGTAGTTCAGGTCAATCGCGCTGATCCCCGGATCATCTGTGTTGAGCGATGCCAGTAGCCCTCTCTCCAGAAATCGCCGCATCGGGTGAGAGGCATAATCAGTCACCGTGCTGGTTTGAACGTTGCTGGTCAGGTTGCATTCGATGCCAATTTGGTTGTCGTAGAGAAAATCCATCAGCGCTTCATCTTCTGGCGCGTGCACAGCATGCCCGATGCGCTCAGCGCCAAGCTCACGCACTGCCTGCCAAATGGAAGCCGGACCGGCGGCCTCTCCGGCATGCGCGGTGATTTTCCAGCCGGCAGCGCGCGCTTTCTGAAAATGCGCTGTAAACAAGTCTCCGGGATAATGCGCTTCATCACCCGCCAGATCAAGCCCTACGAATTCATCAGCAAAACGCAGTTCAGCCTGCAATTCCTTCATCGCAATTTCAGGTCCATAATGACGCGAGAGAATGCCCAGTTGATTCACCAGAATCGGGTACGCTTTACAGGCAGCGTGGATTCCCGCGGTCACTGCTTCCACCACTCCTTCCGGATGAAGCTGGTGGGCTTCTGCCATAAACCATGGGCTGTAGCGCAATTCGATATAGTCAATGTTCTCGCGCTGGGCATCTTCAACACATTCGTAGGCTACACGGAAGCAGGCATCATAATCTACCAGAATGCCAGTCATCCATTTAAATTTCTCGATAAACGCCATCACCCCTGGTTGAGGCGAGGAGACCTGCACAAATGGGCGCAGCGTTTCAATAGTTTTTGCGGGCAGCGGCAGGTTATGCCGCAGCCCAAGCTCAAGGATGGTTTCAAGGCGTACACTGCCATCCAGATGCCGATGCAGCTCAACCAGCGGTAAATCAGTAGAAATCATCTTCAGCTCTCCTATGGTGTTCCCAGCATGGTGATGCTCACACCTGCCACTTCGGCGCTTTGCAAAATTCTCTCCACATCCTCTGCGGGCGGGTAAGTGAAATAAGCGGTGCCTTCGCTCACTTGCCCCGCAAGGTTGATGCCACCCCAAAAGATTTCTTCGCCGGCGGGCATGCGTTCGATCAGCTTCAGTAAATCTTCAATATTTGTCAGGGTGATTTTGATTAATTCTTCGTCATTGATGGTTGTGTCTGCGCTGGTAATCTCTTCAAACGATTTATTACGATTTGTGGCAGTGACAATTGTGTAAGCCCAACCAAAATCGGTCTTCCAGCAGAACAGCTCATAACCTTTGAGCGACTGCGGCAAAGGATTCGGGATACTGTCCCAATCCAGCGGTACATCATCCAGAGCTGGTGTTTCAGCGCTGTCCGTTAATGGAGCAGCCACACCGCAGGCAGCTAAACTCAGAAGGCAGAGGATGCCATAACAAAGTGTGAAGATCCTTTTTAGATTCATGCCGTTTCACCGCTGAGCGTGGGAACATCGCGCGATAACAAGACTATCTCAGGGCGCCGAACCCAGCCCCCCTGCTGCCAGAACGCCAGCCCGGTCTGATTGACAGCATACACCATGATATGACACTTGTGTATTCCTTGTCTCCGCAGTGCGCCCAAGGTGCGCTCCACCAATTCACTGCCAATTCCCCGCTTGCGGCACCTTGCATCTATCGCAAGGTGATAGAGATAGCCGCGCCTGCCATCCGTCCCGCAGAGGCATGTTCCGATCAACTCTCCGTCCTCAATGGCGCTAAACGAAAGCCCAGGGTTTCGCTGTAAGAAGCTTTTCAACGCCTCAGGCTGGTCTGCATCGCTCAGCCCCATCCCTTCGCAGCGGTGCCAAAGATCCAGCGCAGCGTCAATATCTTCAACAGTCATTTCACTGCACTGCGGCATTGTCATTTTCATTCGATTCTTTGGCGTTGATTTCATCACGTTTTGAAACCTCCTCATCGCCTTTTTCGCCGCTTTCACCCTGAAACGGACCCCAATGAACGCGCTTCTCATCATATTGCGTGCGCGCCTCTTTTGATTCAGCAGGGTAGCCAATGTAGATAAGATTCAGCGGAGTAACTCCGGTAGGGAGATTAAGAATACTTTTTACCTGGCGTTCAAACAGCGCAATCGGATGCACACCCACCCAAACCGACCCCAAACCGAGGGCTGTAGCAGCCAACAGAATATTCTCAGTGGCGGCGCTGCAATCCTGCACCCAGAACTTATCGCCGACCCTGCTCTTTTGCATCCGCCTGCTGCCCAGCACGCAGATAACCAAGGGGGCAGCCATTTTAGCGAACATGAGCGCGCCGCGGAATTTCTCCAGGATCGGTTTCTCTGTAATCACCACAAACTCCCAAGGCTGGGCGTTGACGGCACTCGGACCCGCCATACCTGCTTCGAGCAGCAGGCGGATCTTTTCTTCTTCAACGGATTCTTCTGTGAAAAGCCTGATGCTGCGGCGCTTCAGAATCACCTCTATAGTTTCATTCATCGTTTCACTCCAATAAACCCCGCCCAACACTGCATGGCAGGCTCCTATTCATTGATTATAAAGGGATTTCAAATTAGATTCATCTCTCGCAGCGGCAAATTGTTGCCTCAGTAGTGAATACTCAATCAATACCCCTCGATTACCGCCCAATTTTTGCGGGTTATGATTTAATACAATCAGGTATTCAAATTGAAATATTCTCGCACGTTTGCTTCTTTGAAACATCCCAACTTCCGCCTGTGGTTCAGCGGACAGGTTGTCTCACTGGTCGGTACATGGATGCAATCTACCGCTCAGGGATATCTGGTTTACCAACTGACTGAATCTCCTGTGATGTTGGGCTTGGTGGGGTTCGCCAATGGCATTCCGGTGTGGTTGTTTTCTCTGCACGCCGGTAGAATCGCTGACCGAATCTCACGACGCAAGATGCTGATCATCACCCAGGCTTCGATGATGCTCTTGGCGTTCATCCTTGCCTTCCTCACCTTCACCAACCTGGTCAAGCCCTGGCATATAATCATCCTGGCGCTTCTGCTGGGGACGGCAAACGCTTTTGATGCCACCGGACGACAATCCTTTGTCATCGACCTGGTGCCGCGGGAAGACCTCACGAATGCCATAGCGCTCAACAGTTCCGTCTTCAACCTTGGCACAATTGTTGGGCCCACCATCGCTGCGGTGGTGTACGCCTGGCTCGGTCCGGGGTGGTGTTTTACCATTAACGGCATTTCATTCATTGCGGTTATCGCTGCCCTCGGCTTAATGCACCTTCCTCCGAGAAAACCCGTCAAACCCGATGAGGGTTCTGGGTTTGGTAAATTGACTGACGGGCTTCAATTTTCGTTTCAAGACAAGAACATTCGTGTCTTACTGATAATGCTGACTGTAACCGCCATTTTTGGTTACGGGCTCTTAACTCTGATGCCGGCTTGGGCAACGAACGTTTTAGGCGGTAACGTCACCACAAATGGTTTACTCCTGTCTGCCCGTGGACTGGGATCTCTGATCGCTGCATTAATGATCGCATCGATTGGCGCGCAAATCACCCGGGGCAAATTGTGGACAATCGGGGCGCTTGTTATGCCGGTATCCTTGATCATCTTCTCCCTCTTCAGGGTTTTACCTGTGTCGTTGATGATGCTCGTGGTGATGGGCTGGAGCTTGATGTCAGTGGTGAACCTGACCAACGCGCTCATTCAAACTCACGTACCAGATGAGCTGCGCGGGCGGGTGATGAGCGTTTATATCCTCCTCTTCCAGGGCGGGTTCCCCATTGGCTCGCTGGCTGCGGGTTGGCTGGCGGGTATCACCAGTGAAGCCATCACTGTTTTTGCATTCGCATGCGTCATTCTATTTGTTGTGATAATTATCCAGATTCGCCAGCCATCAATCAGACAATACAATTAGTACTTCAAGGCAGCCAGCCAAGTAATTCTCCATCCAGGCGCATCGTACAGCGAAATTGACTTTGATGGAAAAGTCATCTATTCAGAAACCATCAAGGGAGCGTGCCGTGAGCCTGATATGAGGTGCCTGGGTGGTCAGAGTATTATGTTATAGTATTCCCTGATTCGCTTGGCGTAATTTGACAATAAATTAAGAGGGTTCATTAGTGCAGTTCAATAAAAAACATCTAAAAAGCTACGGCTATCTGGCCGCGGGGATCATCTTCTTGCTGCTGGCTGCAGTTTTTCTGGCAGGCGGCATGGGGCGGAACCCGCTCTACACGCTCCAATTGCTCACTGGCCGCATCGCCATCTTCTTTTTACTGGCCTGCCTGAGCATCACCCCATTGCGTACGATCACCGGATGGATCGCTGTCTCCCCATTGCGCATGGCGTTTGGGCTAAATGCGTTCTTTTTTGCTCTGGCCCATGTGCTGGTAATGATTGCGCTGGAGTATCCCCTAAATTTCAACCAATTCATTCAAACCCTCGAATACCGGCGATATATCGTACCTGGAGCTCTGGCGTTCATAATTCTGCTGGTTCTGGCGATCACATCGTTGAATCGGGTTAAAAAATTCACTCGCACCATCTGGAAGAAGATTCACAAATTCGTGTACCTTGCCGCAGTTCTCGCACTGCTGCATTACATGTGGATTGCCAATGCGGGCGGTATCAAAGTAATCCCAACCCTCAGCGCGATTTATTTAGTGGTTCTTTTCATCCTGCGTGTGAATGTTATTAAAGAAGCAATCATAACCAGAAGGTTAAAGAAGACCAGCGCTTGATTTTTGGGTTTATTTGACAGCGTTTTCTTTTAAGATATAATAATCCGCGTAGGTTGGTCCACTAGCTCAATTGGCAGAGCAACTGACTCTTAATCAGTGGGTTCAGGGTTCAAGTCCCTGGTGGATCACTTTTCCTTTAACAACACAAACTATCATTACAACACAACCTATGGTTCAGCTATCCCATCGAGGGACTGCGCAAGTCCCTGGTGGATCACTTTTCCTTTAACAACACAAACTATCATTACAACACAACCTATGGTTCAGCTATCCCATCGAGGGACTGCGCAAGTCCCTGGTGGATCACTTTTCCTTTAACAACACAAACTATCATTACAACACAACCTATGGTTCAGCTATCCCATCGAGGGACTGCGCAAGTCCCTGGTGGATCACTTTTCCTTTAACAACACAA
>JAGOVY010000008.1 GCA_018060515.1 Anaerolineaceae bacterium
TCTTCAAGGATCGGCTCAGCGGTCATGCGCTCGAGGGTTTGGTCAGCCAGGTTGATCACATCTGTATAGCGACCGGTGTAGTAATAGGCGTAGTATGGACCGGTTTGATACCACATCATACGCCACGGACGCTGAATTTCAGGGATTTGGGGATAAAGATTGAAAGAAGCGTCATACGCTGCTGCTGCACCGGCGTAATCTTGCAGGTAAACCAGGCTGGTGCCCGCGTTAAACCAGGCAAAGAACTGGTCGCGAACATCGCTTAGTGAAGATGTTTCCTGGATGGCGCGTTCATAGGCAATGGTGAGGGCATCTTCTTCGTACATCAGGGGTCCAAGCGCGTTGAGTACGTCATTTTCCTGATCCGATGGATACACTACCAGGAAAACAAAATTGAAAGCGCGCCAATTTGAAATCATATCGTCATAGGTAACGGTAAACCCCGGGAAGTTCGCCTTATTTGTGATCTCTCCGCCTCCAGGTGGGTGCGAGAGCAGGTAGGAATCATGCGTGGTGAACGAACGGGTTTCGTCGTTATAACCAACGACCAGGTTGAAATGACCCATCCAACCTTCTTTTTTGAGGTTTGCAGGTTCAAACCCCTTTTCAACCAGCACCGGGAAGCCGGCATTGAGCAAACGCTTAATTGTCTCAAGATCACCACCCATGCGGCTGAGTGCGCGCAGAGAGGTTTGTTCGTTAACGAAGTTAACCATTTCATATGGCATCACGTTCTTGTCGCGCTCATTGGGCTTAAGGATGGCCGCAGCTTCAACCTGGGTCTTTCCCCAGTTGAAGAACGAGAGGTTCATGGAAAGAGTCGCCGGCCCGCAATTATTCCACAACTGCGGCTCAGGGACCACGCCCTTAAGGTATGCAGATGAGGGGAGCGGTATGGGTGTACTGGTGGGGATGGACGTTGGCTCGGGCGTGGATTGGGTCTGCGCGGCTGTGGGGGTTACGCTGGGGAAGCGGGCGTTGACAGTTGCGGCGATCGCAGTAGCGGCCAAGCCTGAATCATCACCCTCAGATGGTTTGAAAACCTCAGCCTCGGGTGGGTTGAGGCCGTATTTTACTTTTGAATAGAGATCGTGGGCATAATAGTTCAGGCGGGCCCGGGTGGGCGGCAGCGCGATCATTACCGCCGCGAGGACCAGCACCGCCAACAAACCAACAAGCACTTTCGTGCGCTTTTTTTGCATGAAGGCATTATAACATCAGTGAAAATAGATCGGAGTGGGGGTGAAAAGTCTCAAACATCGAGGCATTCGCCGCGATCGAGCGGCGTGAGCGAAGCCCGGGCAATATCACGCAGGTTGTTCACGCCGGTGAAAAACTCACGCATGATCACCAGCGACAGGTAGCGCCCAACCGGAGAAGGAATGGAGCGGTCTTGTTTTTCGAAAGCCCCTAAAAGGTTGAAGAACAGCATTTCCAACCATAAACCGCGCTCTGCCGAAACGCCAAAACGCTGCTTGAATGCATCACGGTTGAAATTCAGCCCGAACATGTCCATCATCATGCGGTAGCGCATCTGCTGGTGTTGGCTGAACGGTTGGCTGCCGGTGAGCGCCATTTCTCCGCGGGCAATTATCTCGCCATATTCCTTCAGTGAGAAGGTGCTGGCATACAGGCAGCCATCGAGGTAAGAGAAAACGCCGGACCCAACGCCAACATATTCTTCACTGTCCACTATATACTCATCGATCAGACTGCTGCCGCCGCGCGCGAAGGTCCAGGCAGAAAGCGGAATGAAATCCTGCGCCAGCCCTTGGCTGATGATACTGTAGTAGTCAGCTTCACGACTCGGAACGAGCGCGCCGACGCTGTTTGCCATTGAACGCTGCACAGATGGAGATGACATGAGCGGGTAAAAGGTTACCTGCTGTGCGCCAGAGTTAATGACAGCCTGTAAATCTGCGTGCAAAATCTCGGGGGTTTGGCTGGGAAAATTGAAGATCATATCGACGTTAAGAGATTTAAAGTGCGGCGCAGCACGCTGGATGCCTTCGAGGATGGCAGCGCCGGAGCCGAATTTATCATAACGGTTCATTTGTTTAAGCAGCCCATCGTCAAAGCTCTGCACGCCAACTGAGAGACGCTGGATGCGATCTTTGAACTGCGCAATCATTTCAGAGTGAAGATGGTTGGGGTTGGTTTCGCAGCTTACCTCGTCAATGCCGAACAATTCGCGCGCCAGATCAATGGTTTGCGCCAACTCATCCGGCAGCACGGTGGGGGTACCGCCGCCGATGTAGAGCGATGTAAAGCGGTAATTTAACCGCGAAAGAATGTGCATCTCTTCGCGCATCGCGGCGAAATATTCTTTCGCTTTTGCATGGTTCAAGATGAAGCGATTAAAAGAACAGTAGGGACAGAGGCTCTCGCAAAAGGGCACGTGCGCATAAAGCGTATAAGTGTGGCCAGGCAGCGGCGCCGGAACCATAGACAGGGCAGTAGGTTTGAGTGATAGATATTGTTTTGAAGCTGCCTTCATAAAAGTTGTGAGCAGCCGTTCTGCGCCGTGAATAACCGGGGATGAGGTAAATATGTTATGGTGGGAGTTTGTCATTGAAGGGACCGTTTATACCTGTAAAATATTGCCCAAATTCTAACATGTAACGGGCTGCTTGACCTGTAGAAACAGGTTAAGTATAATCCCAATAATCCTACAAAAACAGTCCGAAATACAAATCTGGATGACGCATGAAAAAATCAACCGTAAAATACCCACTTCTCATCTTAGCTGCAGTGCTGCTGATAATTTTGGTATGGCGCGGAGCTTCAAATCGCAGCCAACCTGTGCTTGAGCGAACGGTAACCACTTCGCCAACAGAGATATCCACGGCAGCGCCAACTGCAGCAGCGCTCGTCAGCGAGCCGCCCGCCGAAACCCAGCTGCCCGCTCAGGTGGCTCCGCCAGTGCTGCCGCCTGTCGATGAAGCAGCCGAGCGGTTGATCGTGCCGGAAGGCTTTGCCATCCGCATCTTCGCGGATGAAATCAGAGGTACGCCACGCTTCATGACCATAGGAGAAGACGGCGAGGTTTACCTTTCCTTATATGCCAGCGGTGAAATTGCGCGCCTGCCCGACCGCGATGGTGATGGATTGGCTGATTCGATTGAGATAATTGCCAGCGACTTGAACCAGCCGCACGGTATTGAATGGCGCCAGGGCTGGCTTTATGTGGCTGGCGCAGGCAGCGTAATCCGCCTGCAGGATCGCGACGGCGACGGCGTGCTCGAAACCCGCGAACTGGTGACGGATAACATTCCCGGCGGAGGCGGACATTCATCACGCACGCTCCATTTCGGACCAGATGACATGCTTTACGTTAGCGCTGGTTCAGGCTGCAATGTGTGTGCAGAGAGTGACCCGCGCCGGGCTGCAATTTTGCGCTTCAACCCCGATGGCAGCATTCCACCAGACAACCCTTTCGCCCAGGAGGCTGATGAACAACTGCAGGCTGTGTGGGCATGGGGGCTGCGCAACAGCGTCGATTTCTTGTGGACATCCGCAGGGACATTGTGGGCGAACCATAACGGGCGTGATAACCTGCTCGACAACCTTGGCAGCAGCGACACCCTGCCGCCGGAGGAGATCATCATCCCGGTGCAGGTCGGCAAGTCGCATGGCTGGCCATATTGCTACACGGCTGTGAGCGGAATTAACCTCCCCTTGCAATCAGAGGTTTTAGATGACCAGAGCGGGTTGAGACTGCCTGAAGGCTTTGACTGTTCGTTCGAATCTGTTACGCCGGCATTATTCACCGATCTGGCGCACAGTGCGCCTTTGGGCATGACGCTGGCCACGAATGAACTGGCATTTCCACTGCAGTACCAAAACAGTTTGTATGTGGCTTATCATGGCTCATGGAACACGAGCAATGCCGGCATCCGCGATTGCAAGGTGGAGCGCATCCTCCTGGAAGGTGAAATCCCCATCGGCAGCGAGGTGTTCGTAAGCGGCTGGCGCGCTGAAGGGCAAAATTGCGGCAGTGCGGCAACCTGGGGCAGGCCGGTGGATGTGCTGGTAGGCGCTGATGGTGCGCTCTACATTTCTGATGATAAGGGTGGGCGGGTGTATCGGGTTGTCTTCACCGGCGAGTGAATCTGCACTTGTTCAAACAATTGAATTGTTTGATAGAATTGTTTTCATTGTATGGTGTCAATAAAACGTAATAGAGGAGGAAAATAATGACGACTGAACATGAAAATTCAGAACACCGTTTGATAAAAATTCTTGGGATCGTGGTAGTGGCGGCCGCGCTCGTGGCGATCATCTTGTTTGCTATCGCGCGCAATGCACAGGCTCCAGAGGCTACTGAAGTGCCAACTGATGAGCCCGCGCAAGACACTTCCTGGAGCGATGTAGAATCTGCAGGGGTATTGCGTGTGGGCACGGCCGCAGATAACCCTCCCTTCACCTATCTGGATGAATCCTATACCATCAGTGGTTTTGATGCTTCTCTGATTCGCTTGATCGGCGAACGGCTTGGCGTGGCTGTGGAGATTACTGATTTTGCTTTTAATGGCTTGCAAGCTGCCTTACAGGTAAATCAGGTGGATGTTGTGATCGCGGCGGTTTCTGTCACTCCGCCGCGCGAAGCGGTAATGGATTTTTCCAACATCTATTATTTTGGAAATGAAGGTGTTTTAGTTCGAAATGATTCGCCAATTGAACGTGTGATCACGCTCGACCAGTTCAAAGGCAAGCGGATTGGCGTGCAGCGATTATCCATTTACGAAAAATGGCTGCGTGAAGAAATGGTAAATACGGGCAAACTTCCGGCAGAGAACTTGTTTATTTATGCAAAGCCAGAGCATGCCGTGAGAGATTTAAGCACAGGCTTCCTTGATGTTGTCGTTCTGGACGAACAAAACGCTTCCATACTTTCTTCTACCAGCGGCGTGCGTTTCGTTGAAAGCGGTTTGTTTCCGCAGCGCTTTGCTATTGCCATGAACAGCGGCGCAACTGCACTGCAAAACAAAGTCAATCAGGCATTAACCGAACTGCAAAACGATGGAACCCTCAACAACCTTAAGGGAACCTATCTGGGGCATTTACCAGATAAGGGGGTACCCACAGCCACACCACCAACCGTTACGCCTACACCGGAGGCAAACTGCGTGGACGCCATGGAATTTGTCTCTGACCTGAACCTTGATGATCAGAATCTCACTTACTTCCATGATTTCCGCCCTAATGAGTCTTTCCAAAAAGGCTGGCGCATCAGGAATAACGGCACCTGTACCTGGACAATTTCATATTCTGCGCGTTTCGTTTATGGCACCACAAGCCAATCAGATATGAGCGGCCAACCAACCGCATTGAATCGTGCGGTTGCCCCTGGCGAAACCTATGATCTTTATGTTAACCTGATTGCACCCAATGCCAGCGCCCTTGGGAGGCATGTGGGTTACTGGCAGATGTTCAATTCAGACGGGGAAGCTTTCGGTCAATCCATTTGGGTGGCGATTAACGTAATAGCTGGTAACACTGCAACCCCACCACCGCAGCTCACTGTTTTCCCCACTGCGCAGCCAACAGTGAAACCGACCTTGCAGCCAACTTCTAAACCAACACCGATTCCATCCCCCACACCTGACCCCGGTGAGGAAATAAAAAATGAAACCTGGTACCTGGTTAAGTACAATAAAGATTCTGACCTTATAAAAACCTTACCAGGAACCAAGCTGTACATTGAATTAGAATCAAACAATCAATTGACTGGGAGTTCAGGTTGTAATTCGATCAGAGGGAAACACCAGATGAGCGGGAACTCCATCAACTTCAGCGGCATCAGCTCAGGTATGCTTTATTGCCAGAAACCGGAAGGGATTATGGAACAGGAAGGCCTCGTTATCGAGTTGCTGCAATACACAACGGAATGGCGATTAAAAGACGGGTACCTTGAATTCCTGCGCCGGAAGAATAATAATGAAGTGGAAGTAATTCTGGTATTTACTGATAAACAACCGCGTTAACGGGGCAGAAACCAGAATCTTTCACTAACGAAGGGTATTTCCATAAAGCCGTCAACCTGAACACAGTTGATGGCTTTTTAAAACCGCCACGTGAGAAAATGGGTCAACGATACGCTTGATATTGTGATATGAGATATGAGGTGCATAAAGCAGGTGATAGCATCTCCCCTTATTGGGCAGAAGAGTCGCTGGTTATTTTTGTAGCGGCTTGCTTTAAAGCGCGGTATCGTTCCAAGAGCGCCTCTGGCACAAGGCGCAGTGTACCACTCAGGAATTCGGAAATTGGAATCCACAAGGCATCGTAAGTTTCGCCATTGGCTTCTGTTAACTTGAAAACCTTGTGTTCATTAAATTCAGCATGCTTAAAAACTGATGGATAAAGGTAGATAATCTCGTGGCCGGGGAAACCGTCACAGGTAAAAATGTTTTCCAGCACCAGCGCCTCACCGATTATGCTGATTTCTGTGCCAAGTTCCTCATTCAATTCACGATGTAATGCAGCAGTTGTGGATTCTCCAAATTCGACGCCGCCGCCAACCGGGCGATAATAATCATCGCTTTTGATGCAATCGTGGTTTTTTACAACAAATAAATAATTGTTGCTTTCAATCCACGCCAACGCTTTAACTTTGATCATTTTGTGGTTTTGCATAATGTCTGATTATATTTGAAAACCAATAACGCATTTAAAACAAAAAGGCGGTTATTAACCGCCTTTTTGATCTGCTTAGAAAGATTAGCTCTGTTCAGTGAATTCGCCGTCAACCACGTCGCCGCTGTCGTCGGGGGGGGCGTTGTTGCCGGTGTCGCTGCTGCCCGTTGCGTTTTGTGCCGGGGCTGTAGCCTGCATCACGCGGGCATAGTCTTGCTGCAGCGTCTCGGTCAGGCTCTTGATGCGAGAGACATCCTCACCGCTCATCGCTCCGCGCAGCTCCTGCACGCGCGCTTCGATGGTTGATTTGTCGCTGGCTGGAACTTTATCGCCGGCTTCTTTGACGGCTTTCTCCACCTGGTAAGCGGCGTTGTCCGCCTGATTGCGCGCTTCAGCCAACTCTTTTAGTTTTTCATCATCTGACTTGTGCTGCTTGGCTTCCTCAACCATGCGGTCAATATCAGATTTATGCAGGTTGGTGGAGGCGGTGATGGTTACCTTCTGTTCGCGGCCAGTGGCTTTGTCTTGTGCGGTAACGTTGATGATTCCGTTGGCATCGATATCAAAGGTAACTTCAATTTGCGGAACTCCGCGCGGCGCACTGGGGATGCCTTCCAGGCGGAAACGTCCGAGTGTCATATTATCTGCCGCCATCGAGCGTTCCCCCTGAAGCACATGAATATCTACTGCGGTTTGTCCGTCATCAGCGGTTGAAAAAATCTGCGACTTGCGGATGGGGATGGTTGTGTTGCGTTCGATGATTGGGGTCATCACTGCGCCCATCGTTTCAACACCCAGCGAAAGCGGGGTTACATCCAGCAGGAGGATGTCTTTCACCTCGCCGCCTAAAACACCGCCCTGAATGGCTGCGCCGATGGCAACAACCTCATCGGGGTTGACACCCTTGTTGGGTTCTTTATTGATGAGTGCGCGCACCATATCAATTACCTGCGGCATTCTGGTGGATCCGCCAACCAGCACCAACTCATCGATCTCCGTAGCTTTCAAACCAGCATCTTTTAATGAACTCTGAAAAGGTTTCTTACAGCGGTCCAAGAGATGAGCAGTCATTTGATCAAATTTTGCACGGCTGAGTTTGACCAACAAATGTTTCGGTCCGTTTGCATCGGCAGTGATATACGGCAGGTTGATTTCCGTTTCCATTACAGTAGAAAGTTCAATCTTGGCTTTTTCTGCAGATTCTCGCAGACGTTGAAGCGCCTGGCGATCTTTGCGCAGATCAATTCCCTGGTCAGTCTGAAACTGGTCAGCCGCCCAATTGACCACTACCTCGTCCCAATCGTCGCCGCCAAGGTGGGTGTCACCGCTTGTCGATTTGACTTCAAAGACACCGTCGCCTACTTCGAGGACTGAAACGTCAAACGTACCGCCGCCGAGATCAAACACCAGAATTTTTTCATTCTTCTTTTTATCCAGCCCATAGGCCAGGGCCGAGGCGGTGGGTTCGTTGATAATACGCAGGACTTCCAAACCAGCAATCTTGCCCGCGTCTTTGGTAGCCTGGCGTTGGCTGTCATTAAAATACGCAGGTACGGTAATCACAGCCTGAGTGACTTTTTCACCGAGGAAGGCTTCTGCATCTGCTTTGAGTTTTGCCAGGATCATGGCTGATATTTCCTGAGGTGCATAATCACGGTTGGTTACCGGGATGTGCACCCGCGCGTCTTTCATTGGTCCGGCAATAACTTGAAACGGAACCATCTTCCGTTCGTTTTCAACTTCATCAAAATGACGCCCCATAAATCGTTTGATGGAGAAAACTGTGTTTTCAGGGTTGATTACAGCCTGGCGTTTGGCGGTCTGTCCCACGAGGCGCTCACCGTTTTTATTAAAAGCTACAACCGAAGGGCAAAGCCGTGATCCTTCGGCAGTATTAATCACTACCGGATCACCGCCCTGCATCACCGCCACTACTGAGTTGGTTGTGCCCAGATCAATTCCAATTATCTTTCCCATAATAAATCTCCTTGTTTCAAAATTTCCTTATTATTACTCTCAAAGCATAACAGGCGATTATTAATAAAATATCAACGTTTTATCGGTTTTTTATTTGAGTCCGAAGTTTGCCAAATGCAGCGTGCTATAATCCTGATAGGAGTAAATTTTCGATGAAAATCCGCCTTATTACGCTGGTTAATCTTCTGCTGATGATCCTCTTCGCTATTACACAGACACCTGCCCCGGTTCAGGCACAGGGAGAATTGCCGCAGGTGGTTGTTGTGACGCTGGAAGGGCCGCTAACCCCTGTGTGGAGCGGATACCTTGAACGCGGGATAAACAAAGCGCTGGACAATGGAGCAAACCTGGTTGTGGTCGAACTCAATACCCCGGGCGGGAGTGTTGACTTGATGAATAACCTGGTGCAGCAGATTCTGGCCAGCCCGGTGCCCGTGGCAGTGTATGTTACTCCCCGCGGGGCGATGGCCGCCTCTGCTGGAACGCTGCTGGTGCTCTCGGGGCATATCGCCGCCATGGCGCCTGAAACCACCATTGGTGCCGCCAGCCCGGTGGGCATGCAGGGCGAGGACATCGAGTCTACACTCGAAACGAAAACAAAAGAGATTCTTAAAGCCAGTGTGCGTTCACTGGCAGCCAGGCGCGGAGAAGCTGCCGTGAGCCTGGCAGAGGCTTCAATTGAATCAGCCAAAGCTGCAAATTCAACCGAAGCCCTTGAAGTAAAATTGATTGATTTCATTGCTTACGACATAGAAGATTTGTTGAAACAGATTGATGGCAGCACCGTCACCATGAATGGCAACGAGGTTGTGATTCGTTCAGCCGGCGCTGTATTGGTGCCGGTAAACACCAGCTTTATCGAAGATGCGCTTGGGCTGCTTACCAACCCGAATATCGTTTTTCTACTGCTCACCATCGGAGTGCAGGCGATTCTCATTGAAATTTCAAGCCCGGGTGGTTGGATTGCGGGCTTCTTGGGTACGGTGATGGTGCTTCTGGCGGTTTATGGGATGGGGGTATTACCGGTGAACTGGTTTGGGGCGATCTTCCTGGTGATTGCCATTGTGCTGTTTATTATGGATATTAAGGCCCCTACGCATGGCGCTTTAACGGCCGCAGGGGTTGGCACCTTTATTGCGGGGTCGCTGATTCTGTTTAATTCTGTGTCTATGCCGGGCTTCCCGAAGGTTTCGGTTTGGCTGGTGGTGAGCATGGGCATCTTCCTTGGACTGACCTTCTTTGCCGTTGTGATGATTGCCATGCGCGCGATGAAAAAGCCTATCGCCACCGGACGAGAATCTCTTGTGGGGCAAGAGGGCTATGCAGTAACACGCATCGCACCCAACGGCATCGCACATGTGGCGGGTGAGCAATGGAGCGTGCATCTGGCGGATGGCGAGAAAACCCTGCCCAAAGGTGAAAAAATTATCGTAGAAAAAGTTGAGGGTGTGCGGCTGGTGGTGCGTCGCTTGCGAGATTAGCTTTACCCAGTCAACCGGGCATCCAAAATTTAATTAAAACAGCGTTGACGATAGAGTTTACTCGGTGGGCTGATTCGAGCAGTAAAATTAGTTCAACCATGGATGGGTTATCTCTTCTACGTGCGTCTTTCGCTTCAAGGCAATTTTTTGTTGAGGAGCCACAAGGCTACGACAAGGATTATTCAGATTTCTCTTCAACGAAAGTAAATGCACCATAAGCTGGCAGGTTCATCGAACAGGCGACTTTTTTAGAGTTCTGCTAAGTGTGAGAAGCAGAATAAACAAAACAACGATGCAGGCGCAGATGAAAAGTGCGAAAAGCATCGGCGAGACGGTTTCAAGCATGATGCCTGCCGCCCATGGCAAGACAAGCCCGCCCATACTGCCCATGGCGGCCAGTAGACCGACAGACTTCCCCTGATCTTCGGGGAACTCCAGCATCGTCACCGCCACTGAAGTTGGGTAGATTGTGCCAAATGAGAAGCCGGTCAAGATGATAAAGAGGATGGTTGGCAGAACCGTGCCCAGGCTGAAGAATATCCCAAACGAGCCCACCAGGCTGAGGCTGAGCATAATGGTTAACAGTCGGGTATGGCTGATTCGCCGGCTGACGGCTGCAACTGCCAGACGGCCGATGGTTAATGCTCCCCAATACGCAGAGGTGACGAGGGCACCGTTCTGTTCCGCCATCTGTGTGCTAATCGCCAGGAAGCGGGTGGTCCAACTACCTAAACCGACTTCCACACCGACGTAGAGCAAAATCAGCCCGCTGAGCAGCCACAACACCGGAGAACGGAAAACCTGCTTACCCGCTTGGATCTCATCTGCGGCCGTTTTCAGCGGGGCTGGCGTCTGGCGTGGAGCCGATCGAAATAAAACCATGACCGCTGCCAATATCAAGAAGATGCCTGAGGCAACCCAATGTACGAGCATCCCCGAACCGGTAACAACAATTGATAAACTGACCAGCGCCGGACCGAAGAATGAGCCCAGCCCGAAGAAGAAATGCAACAGATTCAGCATGAAAGCGGTGTTCTTTGGATAAGCTGCTGAAACCAGCAGGTTGGCGCTGAGGTCGATACCGCCCTGTCCCAGACCGGTAAACAGCACCAGCGCCAACATCAATGGGAATGAACGGGCATTGATAAACAACGGCAACCCAAAGCCTGCCAGCAGCAGTGAAACCAACACGATGATGTGCAGCCCCAGTTTATCCATGAGTGGGCCGGCGATAAGCTGTGCGGCGAGAGAGCCCATAAACAGGAAGGTAATCACGCTGCCGATCAATACCAGGCTGGTGGAGGTGTTTTCAGCCAGCTCGCCAAGAACCGGCCCAATGGCTGCATTGAACATGCCGAACGCCAGGTACATGAGGCAACTGATGATGAGAATTGTGCGAGGTTTTGAATTCAGCATACAGATTCCTTTAAGTGGAGAAATAATACTGGACAAAAAAGATTAAAGCCACAATCAGCCCAATGGAGACAACCGTCCAACGCAGCACGGCGGAATTTACCCAGCCAGCCAGCTTCCCGCCGGCCAATCCGCCAAGGAGAGCGCTGGCAGCCGTCACTGCGGCAACGCCCCACATCACCCTGCCCGAGAAAAGGAAGAGCGCGGCTGCCATTGTATTGGCAGCGAAGGCGATGAATTGCTTTAAGGCATTCAGGCGGGTGAGCGAATCATCAATGGTTAATGCCAAAATGGCAAGGATGATGACACTGAGCCCCGCGCCGAAATAACCGCCATAGATGGTTGCCAGATAAATGAGCGGGGTGATGAGGATTAAGCGCGGCTCGGATCTCTTAGACGCAGTCTCAGCTCTCGCAAGCCGCAAGCGAAGTGGTTCAGACAGAGCCAGCAAGATGACTGCAAAAAGAATAAGAAAAGGAACTAGCCTTATAAAGAATTTTTCATCGCTGAGAAAAAGCAGCAACCCGCCGGTAAGCCCACCCAAGGCAGCAGCGGGGATAAACGCAGCCAGGCGATTACGCTGACCCATCACATCGGGGAGCTGAGCTATGGCAGCACCGAAATAGCCCGGGAAGAGGGAGACGGTGCTGGTGATATTGGCGATAACCGGAGGGATGCCGATTGCGGTGAGGATGGGAAAAGTAATCAGCGTTCCGCCGCCTGCCAGTGCATTAACTGCACCGGCAGCGAAACCACCGAGCGCGATGAAGAGATATTGGATGGGTTGTAACACGAATTCATTTTAGTCGATTTCCCGGTTTAAAAACCTGTCTGGAGTGTGGTTAGGGCTATCCTTATTGAAGCGTTAACGGTGCCAGGTAAAAACCAGCCGGCGCTGTTTGACGCCGGCTGTTCAGGCTGGAGAGGTGGTGATCAAATCAATCGTTCAGGTCTTTCTTCCAGGTGCCCACAATTTTCTCAATTTCTGTCATCACATCAGGAGTCAATTTACTGGCTGCTTCCAGCGCTTTCATGTTGTCGTGCACTTGTTCCACGCGGCTGGCGCCGGTGATGGCACTGCTGACGTTGGGGTTCTTGAGCACCCAGTTTAGCGCCAGGTGCGGCAACGAGATGCCGATTTCACCTGCCAGGCTGCCGAGCGCCCGTACCTTGGCTAAAGCTTCGCTGTCAGTAAATTTCTTGCGCAGCCATTCGTAGCCTTGCAGAGCTCCGCGTGAATCAGCAGGGATGCCGTTGAGATATTTGGTGGTGAGCAGCCCCGCGCCGAGCGGACTGAATACCGTTGCGCCGTAACCATAATCTCTGAAAAGCCGGTCATACTCTTTTTCCATGCGCTCGCGCCAGAAGAGGTTGTATTGCGGTTGTTCAACAACTGGTTTGTGCAGGTGGTGCTTTTCTGCAATCTCAATTGCAGCCACAATATCCGCCGCCGGCCATTCAGAAGTTCCCCAGTAGAGTGCCTTGCCCCATTCGATTATGTTGTGCATCGCCCATACGGTCTCTTCGATAGGCGTGGTCTTATCAGCCCGATGGCAATAGATCAAATCAACATAATCCAAGTCAAAACGCTGCAGCGAGCCATTGATGGCTTCGATCAGGCGTTTACGGTTGAGTGTGTTTTGCTCGTTTACGCCTTCATTGATACCGAAATAAATTTTGGTGGAAACGAGGTAGCTGCTCCGCCGCCAGCCAAGTTTCTTCAAGGCTGCGCCCATCACTTCTTCTGATTTTCCACCTGAATACACCTCGGCATTGTCGAAAAAGTTTACACCCGCAGCATATGCAGCGTTCATACAGTCGATGGCAGCGTCGACATCCACTTGCAGGTGGAAAGTAACCCAAGAGCCAAGTGAAAGCGCACTCACCTGTAAGCCT
Source organism: Anaerolineaceae bacterium (assembly GCA_018060515.1). GTDB lineage: Bacteria > Chloroflexota > Anaerolineae > Anaerolineales > Anaerolineaceae > UBA6107. The sequence continues at coordinate 13,407 of JAGOVY010000008.1, forward strand.
GTCTTGCCTAAGAATCGATATTCCATCGTAAAACCTCCGTGTTTCTTTAGTTATGCAAAAAGTTTAACAAAAGTTGTTTGAAAACGCTCCCCATGCCACATATCGAACGGTCATTGACCCATAATTAACGAAACACCACTTTAAGAATCTCATCAACTGAAGTTAATAAGTAGTTTGGCTCATGGAGCAGCAGAGAATCACGGGTGTTGTACCCCCAATCGACTGCGGCGCATGGTATGCCAGATTTTTTAGCAGCCTCAATGTCGCGCGTCTCGTCGCCCAGGCTGAGGGCATCTGCGGGTTGCAGGTCAGCCAGGCGCAGTACACGCTTCAATTTGGCTGACTTTGAAAAGAGTTTTGCCTCACATTCAAAAAATGAAACCAACTGCGAGAGTTCGTCTCCGAGCACGGCGATCACGTTGCGCAATTGATTGGATGTAACCACTGCCATTGCGATATTCTTGTCTGCAAGTGTACGGATTACAGTTTCTATCCCGGGAAAGAGTTTGATTGTGCCGATGTTCTCATAAAGCAGCTGCTGAAAATCACGGCCCATGCGGAGAATTTTCCACATTGAGACCTGATATTTTTCCATGATCTGCTTGATGGTGTAGCCACGCATTTGCTCGATCATTTTCTCATCCGGGAATGGGGTGTTGTGGCGCCGGGTAAGATCGGCGGCAACACTAAGCATAAACGGGCGGGTATCTGCCAAGGTGCCGTCAAAATCGAAAATGACCAATTTTGTTGTGGATGCCATGTGTCAATTATACCGATGGATGGTGAACAGTGTTGATGGTAATTAAATAAAGTAAGGTTGTGCCAATTAAATGTTACAAGTGGCGCGTTCTCCTTGACCGATCCAAGTAATTATCCTACCATAATAGAAAAACGAAATTGGAAAATAAGATGCATGGTTTAAGAAGAATTGTGAGTACTGATGGTCGGAAACCAGACTTAACCTGGCCATTGATTCGGCGGGTGGGGGTTTACGCGCACCCGTACCGGCTGAAATTATTTCTCATTCTGTTCGTGATTACAGCCAGTTCAGGTTTGCATTTATTGAATCCGCTCATCATGCGCGAGATGATCGATAACACCATTCCGCAGGGCAATGTTTACCGCCTCGTTCTGTTAGCCTTTGCCTTGCTGTTGGTGGCGCTGCTTAATGGCGCATTGAATGTATTAAACCGCAGGTTGGGCGCTACTGTCGGCGAAGGGGTAATACACGATTTACGCGTGGCGCTTTATTCTCATTTACAGCGCATGTCTTTACGCTTCTTCACCAACACCAAGGTGGGCGAATTGATGAGCCGCCTGAACAACGATGTTGTTGGTGCCCAAACGGCGGTAACCAGCACCCTGGTTTCGATAATATCCAACCTCATCCAGATGATAACGGTGTTGGCGGTGATGTTAACGCTGGAGTGGCGTTTGACTCTGATCAGCCTGATCAGCGCACCACTCTTCATTTTGGTTGTGCAGCAGTTGAGCAGGCGTTTACGCGTCATTGTGCGAAAACAGCTCGAAGTAAATGCATCGATGAACGCAATGATGAACGAAACCCTTAATATTGGCGGAGCCCTGCTGGTGAAAATCTTCGGTCAGCAGAAGCAGGAGGTAGAGCGTTTTAGTCGCCGCGCTGAACAGGTTAAAAATTATGGCATTCAACGGGCGCAAACAGGTTCAATTTTTATGGCCATCAGTGGGTTGTTGGTGGCGATTGGCACCGCGCTGGTTTACGGGTTGGGCGGGTATTTCGTCATTAGCGGTGTTTTCACCGTGGGGACGGTTGTGGCTTTCAGCGCTTACCTCGTCAGTCTCTACAGTTCAATCCAGGGGCTCGCGAATGCTCCCGTTGATTTTGCTTCCTCCATGGTTAGCTTTGAACGTGTGTTTGAAGTTCTCGATCTGCCGGTTGAAATTGATGAAAAACCCGATGCTGTTGAGCTGAAAAATGTAAAGGGAGAAATTGTGTTTGAGGATGTAACCTTCGCATATCAAGCGGGTGATGAATCCTTCCTCAGCGATGTAGTCCGTTATGGCAGCATGGATAGTGTCTCGACAACTCTTTCAGAGAAACCACCCGAGATTGATGAGGAGTTCCAATCGCAGGCACGCGGAAATGCGCTTGAGAATGTAAACTTCAGCGTTCATCCTGGGCAGTTGGTGGCGCTGGTCGGCCCAAGTGGCGCGGGGAAGACCACGCTCACGTATCTGATTCCACGCCTTTTTGATCCTTCAAGCGGACGGATCACCCTTGACGGTTGGGACTTGCGTGATGTCACTCTTGCTTCATTAACCGAACAAATTGGCATGGTAACTCAAGAAACCTATTTATTCCACGACACCATTCGCACCAATCTGCTCTACTCCAGGCTCGATGCCAGCCAGAAGGAAATGGAGGAAGCCTGTATTGCTGCTCATATTCATAATTTCATCCGCGATTTGCCTGAAGGGTATGACACCGTGGTTGGCGAGCGGGGATACCGTCTGAGCGGCGGCGAGAAGCAGCGGCTTTCAATTGCGCGTGTGATTCTGAAGAACCCTCAGATTCTTATTTTGGATGAAGCGACCAGCAGCCTGGACAGCGAATCGGAGTCGCTGATTCAAGACGCTTTGAACCGTGTGATGCGCCAGCGCACCAGCATTGTGATCGCTCACCGCCTCAGCACCATTTTGGCGGCTGATTTGATACTGGTGGTTGATCGCGGCAGGGTGGTGGAGCAAGGCAGCCATGAAGATCTATTGAAGATGGCAGGGCTTTACGCTAACCTGTACAATACCCAGTTTCGGAAAAGAACATAGTCAAAAAAATCTCCGGTGTTTCTAATACCGGAGATTTTTTTATTTAATTCAGGCTGGTATTACGGCTTGAATACCACTGTTTGTGTACCGCATGCGCCTTTCAAATCGTCGAGGGTACAAATGGTGATTTCTGCAGTGATCTCACTTCCCTTGGGGTCACTCTTGAAACCGCCGGGGTCACAAGTGGAAACAGTCATTGAGTCTCCCTTGGCGATTTCCGATTTCACAGCGTAAAGAACACCACCGCTCCACCTTCTGAACGAATTGCTTGAATGCTCATTCAAAGCACTCGATTTAATTCGAACCGATTGCAGGGTCAACGCGCCGGTATTGGTGATGAGGAAGTTAGCTGCAAGATCGCTTCCTGGCGCGGTCGTGCAGGCAGTAAGGCCGGTAAACTGTGCGGTAAACACAGCAGTCGGCGGCGGGGTATTGGTGGCGGTAGGCAGCGGTGTGGGCACCGGCGTGAAGACCGGCAGAGTGTTGCTGTCGCCGTTTAATGAGGCATATTGTCCCCAAATCCAGCAGGCGCCGGTTTCAGATTCAGCGGCACGCACGTAGAAGAAATCATTCCCTGGGTTGCGCGCAATTACTTCAACCACAGTCCCCGCGGGGATAATCGTGATCGAGGGGAAAGTTGTGGAAGCACCCTTGCGGCAATGGACATTCCCGTTGGTGGTCAGGGTAACCGGCGCAGTGGTGGGTGCCTGAGTAGGCGGTAAAGTGGCTGTGAATGTAATGGTCGGGGTAAATGTAGCCGTTACCGCTGCGGTCATGGTTTGCCCGAGTTCCACGGCTGCGGCTGTGAGTGTGCCTGCCACGAGAGTTTGCAGATCTTCTGCCTCAAGTGGGGCAACCTGTGTGGCATTGCCGCTACAGGCAGTAGCGGTGATTAGGATGCTAATTAAGACGAGCAGGGTAATGCGTTTCATGTTATTGGGTATCCTTATGGTAAGCGTACTGCTTTCTATGGTGTAAAGTTAATCGTTTTTGTGAATGATGTGCCGGTATTCCCGTCGGCCGAAAACATGGTAATTGTGGCGGTGAAGCTGTGACCAGATGGATTGTAATTGAGTTCTCCAGGATTGACAAGCGCAACCCGCGAGTACTCACCTGGAGTCAGGTCGCTTTGTTTATTTGCTGTATCAACCGCGCAGCCATCCGTGCCAAAGAAGTAATTATTCGTGTGAGTAGGTGAGGTTGCGGTTGTGTTGTCCACCAAGGTCACTCTAATGGATTCCCAGGTGGTGCTGCCAGTATTCACAAGATAAAGCTGAATACCGTATTGTGTTATACATATCTGGGTATCCAGGTATTTCGCTGAAATGTCAGCCGGGGCTTTGGTGGGGGTCAGGGTGATTTTGGGAGTTGGTGTGGGCTGAGGAGTGAAGATAGGCAAAATGGACGTGTCACCAGAAATAGTAGAATAACGGCTCCAAAGCCAGCAGAACTCACTGTTAGGTGTCGGGTTCTTGATGTAGAAGTACTCATTGATTGTACTGCGGCCGACTGCTTCAACCTGCAGTCCTTCATTGATCAATCCGCGGAACTCAAAAACGCTGCCAGGGCCTGAACGGCAATTGGTGGCTTGGTTAACTGTCAGCCAAACTCCTCCGCGGGTGGGGGTGTATTGCGGCGCCAGAGTTAAAGTAGGGGTGGGGGTGTAAGGTTCAGGGGTTGGTATATCAGCGGTAGCAGTGGCTGCGAGGGTTGGAGTCACTGCGGCGGCAGTTTGGCTGGCGGCAAACTGGGTTTGTGCCACGCCAAGCGCGATGGCGGTTTGTTCGATTGATTCAGCTTGAGCCCCGCCTCCAAGTGGAAGATTGCACCCTGCCAGTGTGACACCAATAATCAGAATAATTGTGAGCAGAGGGAAAGCCCTTTTCATTTCATCTCTCCTTAATTCATGAGCTTATGAGCCATTATAAAAACCATTAATTTAATAATAACCATAAAAATATCAAAAATCAATTGCAATTTTAAAGGTGTGTACTTAACAGTACTCTGGGTTGAAGGGTTGGTTGGTGTAACATATTTTCAATAAAACGCAGAACCTTAACAAAAGCGGTGAGTCAGAAGTATCCTTAAGGTTACCAAAACCAGAAAAGAAAACTCAATATGACCATGATTATCTCGCTCTCGATGGTCTTGGGAGTAGCGTTTGGGTTGATTACGGGAAGAAACTTCCCGCTGATAGAAATGCTCGGCCAATTATTCTTGCGGCTAATTCAGATGTCCATCATCCTACTTGTGACTGGGCAGATTATTGAAGCTATTGGCGGAATCAAACCAAGCGAAACCGGAAAAATAGGCATTAAAACTGTGATTATTTTTACGCTATCCACCTTTTTAGCTGCTATTTTCGGTGTGCTAATGGCTTCTCTCTTTAAGCCTGGCGTTGGTGTTTCTTTAGATTACATACAGCCAGGAGCGGAGGTGACTGCCGTTAAAGCCAACACCATCGCCGACACCTTGCTAGGATTCTTCCCGACTAACATCATGCAGTCTATGTCAAACGGGGTTATTGTCCAGGTGATTGTGTTTGCTATCTTTTTTGGTTTAGCGCTAAGTTATCTTAATCAAGATGGAAAGTCAATCCTCTATAACACGTTAGTGGATTTTAACAAGGTTATCATGCGAATTATTCACATGGTAATGTATTTTGCACCTGTAGGGGTTTTTGCTCTGGTGGCTTCATCGATTGGCAAGTTTGGTATTGAAGTAATCATTCCACTGGCAAAGTATCTTGGGGTTTATGGGCTGGGTACGCTGATATTCCTACTGGCATGGGTAGCGGTGGTTTCTATTTACACACGTATAAGCCCAGTGGCAATTGTTAAACGGGTCTCTCGAATGTCACTGGTAGCATTAGCCACCACATCATCTGCGGTGACTTTGCCTATCGAAATGGAAGATGCCGAACACAAGCTTGGAGTTACAAAAGAAGTCAACAAAATCGTGTTGCCATTGGGCGTAAGCCTAAATAGCAACGGTGCGGCTATGCATATGGCCATCACGATTATCACCATTGCCCAATTGTATGGTGTAATCTATGGTTTCAGCGATCTGGTTTATATTGTTACTTTATCCGCTTTTGCATCACTAGCCAACGCGGTGGTTCCTGGTGCAGGGTTGGTTTCGCTTTCAATCGTTGTTCCTCAAATGGGCTTACCGCTGGAGTCCATTGCACTGTTCGCTGGTGTTGAGTGGTTCGTGGGCATGTTACGCACCATCCTCAATGTTTTAGCCGATACTTTCACCTCGATGCTTGTGGCAAAAAGTGAAAACAAACTGAATCATGCTGTGTATGAAAAGAATTATCAATACACAGCCAGTAACTAAAAGTAGCCATCGCTCAGGAAGAAAGGTTTACAAAATATAATTCCTGAAAAAATTACTGTAGTGACACTTCTAGAGCAGCGGACTCCTCCCGCTGCTCATTCGTCACATAATCATTAACAAGGTCAAGGGCCGGGTAAAGGCGCAAGGGTAAAGATGATAAACGTGCGACATTTGCACTGATCTTTATCCCAAAAGAAAAATGAAGGGCAGCCAGCCGCTGGAGGTTGGCAGACTTCGGTTGGGACAGGGGTATTGGTGGGGGTAGGCTGCGGGGTGAGGACAGTCAGGGTGGAGGTATCACCAGTAATTGTAGAATAGCGGCTCCAGAGCCAGCAGAAACCACCGTAAGAGGTCGGGTTCTTGATGTAGTAATACTCGTTGAGGGTGGTACGTGCGATTGCTTCGACCTGCTGTCCTTCTAAAATCAAACCGCGAAACTCGAACACGCTGCCGGGGCCTGAGCGGCAGTTGGTGTTTTCGACAACCGTCAACCATACGCCATCAAGGGTGGGGGTGTAAACCGGCGTTACAGTCATTGAAGGCGTTGGCGTGAATGGATCGAGTGTTGGAATGGCGACGGTGGCACTGGGTTGTAGGGTTGGAGGTATTGCAGCAACGGTTTGGCTGGCGGCAAACTGGGTTTGTGCCACGCCAAGCGCGATGGCAGTTTGGTCGATCGAGGCTGATTGATTCCCGCCTCCAGACAGAAGGCTGCACCCCGACAGTGAAACAACAATGATAAGGGTAATCGTGGAAAAAAATAAAGCCCTTTTCATTTCACATCTCCTTTAAAAACTTAAGCAAAAGCCCAATAATAGAATTGCAAAATAATAATAACCATTTGTAAAACCAAAATCAATCACCCATTTCTGGAAAAATGCTCATCGGATAACAGGACTATTGGCTCTACGGGTCATACGGATGTCTCTGTGTACAGCTATTGGGTCAATTCAGAAAATCTTCACTGAATGATTTATTGAAGCTCATATGCCGAGATTTACATTTGTAAAGAAGATGTGAGCAGCGTTGTCATCCGCTGCTCACTACTTATGATAAACATCATCCAATCGGAGGAATCGTTGGTAAAGGTGTTAGAATAATCCAAATACGACATCTGCACTCATCTGGATCCCAGTACCAAAGAAAATTGCAACCACCAGGTGGCGGTTGGCAGCTTTCGGCTGGGGGTGCCTCAGGTGTGGGGGTAGTTTTTGCAGCAGGCGGTGGGGTTTCGCAGAGATTGAGTAACTGGCTGCTGGGGCTAGCACCGAAGATCCAGCCACAGGTATTGTCCATACTCCAACTCTCCGCATCCACCATAACGTCCACCACTTCTTTATTGTCGTCATTCAATGGTTTGAGTGAAGTCCATAACCACCAGGCAAAGACCTGGTTGGCGGGCATTAAGTCTTTTTTGAACGCTATCTCAAGCACAGCACTATCCGATGGGCTGATCCGCTTCCAGACAAGATCAGCATCGTCTCCCACACCGGCGTTGAAGATGAGTGTATCGTAACCGTCTCCCAAGGGTTCACCGGGCCTGAAAGGTTTTTCTCCGCCAACATCATTGGTGGTATCCTGCCAGACTTGAACCCCATCGGTGCTCCATTCGCTGCCAAAACCGGAGGCGATTACCAGATAATCTCCGCGTGAATTAAGGTTCGTGTCTAGCTCAAGTGAGACGGTGAGCTCGGGGGGGATACTGCCGCTGGCTGTGTGATGGAGGCGGATGGTGGCATAGTACCAGTAATTATCGTGGCCAAAATAGGCGCGGTTGATGTCGAGAGCGGAGATGAAGGAATCGTTGTAAGCTTTGACTGGCCGCTCAATTTTTGAGGTTGCCCAATTATCGCAGCCCGAACCGACCAAGGTGGTGGCGCCGATGGCGATGCGTTCGCCGGTATTACAATCGCGAATATCTTGAAGATTGTCAATAACGGCGTTTCCAGGTACAGCCACATGTACAATCTCAACCGGTGTCGGGGTCGGCACTTCAGTTGGGGGTACAGTGACAATCGGAGTATTGGTAGGAAGCGGTGGCGTTTCGGTGATGACTGGAATCTGTGTTGCGATCTCCTGAACCTCAGACGGTGGAGGTGGGGCGGAGGTAGGTTTTGCTCCGCAAGCGCTGATAAGCGCCAAGATAGAAACAACTGTAAATATGAAGACGATCTTTTTCACTTTTCCTCCGTGTTCAACATATAAAGTTCTAAAATTAATAATATTTATACGATAATAATTATCCGAATACAATAGGTAATTATTGTTGTTTAGACAGGAGATAAGGGCATCTCTCTCTACAAACCCGTACCTGAGAAGCTGAATGAAAAATTCGTGGAAAATTGTCCTATATTAAGGCGAAGCTTCTGTCAACGCTGCATAATCCACCCAATAAACCAAATGCAACTTTCAGCCAGTGTTGATTAAAATACAAAACCAGGGAAAAATTAATTCCACCATGCATTCCCTCACCCCTGATTCAGCACGACAGCAAGGTTCTTTATTTGAGTGGACTGCTGATTGTGGAGGAGTTTTATATAAACCAAAAAGCAGAATTCAACTTCATACGAATTCTGTAACCATTAACAGATTATCTGGCGAACATCGCTGCGGTTCTTACAGTTGATATTGTGGTACTAAGTTTATCCTGGTTCAGGACTCTCAGGTGCAGGCTGGAAACGCGCCTGGCTGCCGATCTTCAGATGAAGCCCATAATATGCCAGCACGGAAACCAGGCACAACGCGCCGCCGATATACCACAACAGGTTTGGGTTATAGTGATCGAGGATTACCCCCGCGGCGCTCGGACCGATGGTGGCGGGGATCATCCAGGTCATGCCAAAAACGCCCATATATCGCCCACGCATGTCTTCAGGGGCAAAGTTCATCGCCAGTGTTTGTCCGGTGGGCACTACAATCATCTCGCCCACGGTAATAATCATAATGGCGAGGACGAATAACCAATATTGCCCGACAAAGCCGAACATGCTGAAACCAAGCATATAAAACAGAGTGCCTAACGCCATCATCTTAAAAGCAGGCTTCTTTTTTATCCAGCGCGTCATACTGAATTGGAACAGGATCACCACGATGGCACTGCTGGAAAGCAGAAACCCATATCCGGAAGGATCGATACCGTGATTGTCACGCAAGAAAACCGATAACGAATTGTACATTTGCTGGTAAACGACGCCCATGAGCATGCCGGCCGCCATAAACGCCATAAATGCTGAATTGCGCAGCACCTTTAAATAACCTGCAAACGTACCAAGAAAAGTATCGGTTTCCGCATCCTCCTGTTTTTGAGGCATTGTTTCAGGGATGAGCAGGAAAAAGAGCAGCGCCACCAGACAGCTAACAGCAGCGTCAATGATGAACAATGCCAGGAAGGACTTACCAGCAACAAACCCGCCAATGGTTGGTCCAAAAATCCAGGCGAGGTTGCCAACCACGCGCAGGATGCCGAACCCCTCCTGGCGCTGATGTTCGGGCAAGAGGTCGCCGATCATGGCGTTGTGTGCCGGCCCCGCAATATCGGAGAGCAAGCCGATACCGATGGCAAGCGGAATCAGTGCAGCGAATGTGCTTACAAACCCGAGCATCAATGTGCTGAGGGCGCTGAAGACCAAGCCAAAAATAATCAGCTTGCGGCGCCCAAACTTGTCGGTCAGTGCACCGCCAATCATTTGCCCGAAAAGTCCGGAGATGGAGAATAGCCCGAGAACCAGCCCGGCTTCGGTCATGCCGACGTTGAACTTCTGGGTGATATATAACGAGAAGAACGGGAAAAGCATCGTGCCGCCGACTCGATCAATGAATGAAACGCCAACGACAATCCAGAAACGCCGAGGAAATTCAGCGATGAGGTTTTGAAGGTTTTGTATGGGTTTCAACTCAGCCTCAATTATGGGTTTTGCGGATATGGTGGCATTTCGTGTTCTTTGATTCGAAACAAGGGACCATGATTCTATCCTTCAGCGCGAAAAACATTGCCAATTATAACCGTATCGCAGGCAAGGCGCAGACAAAATTATTGAAGTGAGCCATGAAAATGCTATACTCATCTTGTCAATCGTATCCGCATGGCAGACATTTGGAGGGAACCATGGAAAACCTGCTCACCTCAGTCATCATTATCTTCTTTACCGTGGCGGTTGCCGCATTAATTTTCATCATTGTCGGAAAGAAGAAAAGGGAAAAGAAGGTCGCCATCCTGCAGCTGGCGCAGCAAAATGGTTGGAGGTACGAGGAAATAATCCGAGAGCAGCAAGAGGGTTACATTCTTCACGGAGAGGGTTGGACGCTTGAAGCGTTAACCTCATCTTCAGCGAGCACCAGTGAGGCTGGTTCCTCTCCGCTGACTCATAAAAACAAGTGGTACACAGATGTTGTCACCTTGCAAGATGGAATGGTGATGATTGGCAAGAAACTGCCTCAGGTGCCGTTTGGCGGAATTAGTGAGATGGTCATGCAAAAAGCACTGCGCCTGATGCTTGGCAGCCAAGGCGAAGCGGCAATGGGTTTGCAAGAGGTTCAGGCAGGCAGAAGCGCCTTCAGAGAACGGTACTCCGTTTGGGCAACCAGCGCCGAAGCCGCTGAGAAAACCCTGACCTATGAACTGGAAAACGCGCTGATCAAATGGCAAGGGAAGGCGCTTCCCTTGCTGAAGTTCTCCGGCGACGGGGTGGAAATCTCCACCCGTGAGTTTCGCCTGGAGAATGTTGAGGATGTAGAAGCGTTGGTAAATTTGGGCAAGGTGGTTTTGGCTTATACTGAAAAAAACTAAACCAGCCATTACTCAATAGATGGGCTGGTTTAGTTTTCATTATTCCTGGTTCAGTCAATAACGAGCATACATGAAGAAAAAATGACTGAACAATCGGTACGTATTCTTATCTAAACAAAGAAAAGCAGTTTATTCCTCGGTGATGGTGATGCTGGTCATTACATCTCCACTGAAATCAGGGCTTTGCTGCGGGTCGCGCCGGGTAATACTATTGACCACATCCATGCCGCTAACCACCTGCCCAAAAATGGTGTAATCCCCGTTGAGCTGCTCAGCCGGACCGAAGGTGATAAAGAATTGGCTGCCATTGGTATCTCTGCCGGCATTTGCCATGGCTACCACGCCGGCTTGGTCAAACACCAGATCGCTGTCTTCATTTTCGAACTTATAACCCGGGCCGCCCATACCTGTACCGGTCGGGTCGCCGGTTTGCGCCATAAACCCTTCCAACACACGATGGAAGGTGACCCCATTGTAAAAACCTTCGCGAGCGAGAAATACAAAGCTATTGACAGTGATTGGCGCTTTTGCAGGGAAAAGTTCAATTACGAACTCGCCTCCATTTTCCATTTTCACTGTGGCTAAGTACTGTTTTGCGGTATCTATTGTCATGGGCGGTGCAGCGGTAAACTGTTGTACCGTCCCATCACCCGCAGGGGGTGTCGTTGTTTGCGCTGTCAGCCGTGCCTTAATGATGTTGCCGCCCACAATGGCTGCCACCAGCACGAGGATGATGATAATGACCAGTTTTAAATCGGAGTATTCTCTTTGGCGTTTGGGATTCTTTTTGTTTTTTGTGCTATTTGGAGTTTGTTTTGCGCTCATTTTTCACCTTGATCAGTTTTTATGAAGGATTTGTTTTTCAGCAGCGGTAATCTCAGTCATCAATTGTTCCACCTCTTGCTTGGTTTCAGGAGAGACATTTGGCATAAACTGCACAAACTTGATCAGATCGCGCGCCTGACGCAGGGTGTCTTTCACATTGGCGGTGTAAGACAAATCCATCCAGCCATGTTCATCGGGCAGAGGAATCTGACGCGCTTTTTCGATGAGCGCGTGTGCTTTTTTAATGCGTTCGCTTACAGGGATCACTTTAGCCATGATCATCGTTGCCCTTTCAAGTGATAGTTATAGCATAGAGCGCTGATTTTTGTGGGCAAGACGATCAAAGATGAAGGCGGAGTTGCAGTAACGACGGGAATGAAAATCGAGGGATATTGGATAGGCGATAAGGCTTTTTTTGGATGATGGCCTGCGCTGCGTTGATTCCACTTTGAATGGCAGGTCCGATGCCTTCACCCATATCAAGGGTGGATAAACCGAGTGCGTCACCAATGAGCATGGCGTTGCCGACCCTAAGCATAGGAGAGCGGGCACGCAAATAATATGAATACCCGACCGGTTGATAACTTCGCTCGCGTACCAGACCATAACGCTCTAATTTTTCTTCAAGTATTTTCCAATGATACTTAAGGGTTTGATTGTTTTCCTTTAATCTGGCAGCAGCTCCGCCTACGCCAACATTAACCACACCATCATTCTTGGGGAAGTACCAGGCGTATCCGGGAAGTCCATCCTGCAGGAACCATAAATGGCAGCGATCGCTTGCGCCTGCATATGAGAATTCTTCTTCTTGGGCAATAATCAAAGTGCCGTGTTGGCTTGGTTCACTATCGGTAAACAAGGCACGCTTTACCGGGCAATGCGTACCGCCGGCTCCGATGAGGTAACGCGCCTGGTATTTTCCGTCAACAAGGTAAAACCCGCCTTCCTCACGGATTTCTGCTACAAGGTGTTGGAGCACCTGCTCTTTAACTCGATCGATAAGCCAGGCATCAAATTCGACACGACGAATGGCGTGCTGAAGGGTAGGCAGCTCGAATCGCACCTGTTTGATTTCGATAGTAAACCTGTGAAAGGTACTAAAATTTCCCGAATATGCTGCAGGGTCAAGTTGAACATTGTGCATCACTTGCGGTGTAATCCAACCTGCACAGGTTTTTGAACGCGGAAACGTCGCCTTTTCCAATAATAGAAAATCAACCCCGTGTTTTTTCAACTCCCAGGCGCAGCTTGCTCCGGCAGGTCCGCCACCAACAATAATCACATCAGTGTTGATCATTTGATTTAACTAAACCGGCAATCAGGCTGTGGGTTGCCCTGGTGGGTGAAAACAATCTGCCACAACTGTTGTGAACGAGAGCGGAAGGCGCCTGCGCTGCTGAGAAGGTAGTATCGCCACATTCGGTAAAAAACGTTTCCATATTTTGTTTTCAGGTCTGGCCATGCTTTTTCAAAGTTGTCAGCCCAGGCCATTAATGTTGAATCGTAGAATGGTCCAAAGTTGTGCCAGTCCTCCATCACGAAAAGACCCTCCATCGATTTGCCAAGCTGACTGATTGATGGAAGTACGCCGTTTGGAAAAATATATCGGTCTGACCAGGGTTCACCCGTAGTGATGGTTTTATTGCTGCCGATGGTGTGTACTAATGCGATACCGCCTGGTTTAAGGCAGCGATCAACAACCTCCATGTAGGTTCGATAATTTTTGTACCCCACATGTTCCATCACGCCAATCGACACCACAGCGTCGAATCTGCCCGTGATCTCGCGGTAATCCTGCAGACGCAGCTCAACCGGCAATCCTTTGCAGAGCTCCATCCCCAGCGCAACCTGTTCTTTTGAAACCGTCAAGCCTAATACTACAGCGCCATACTTCTCGGCGGCGTATTTGGCAAAGCTGCCCCAGCCGCACCCAAGTTCAAGGATGCGCATCCCCTCATGAACACCGATCTTGCGGCAAACCAAGTCTAATTTTGCTTCTTGGGCATAATCCAGGTTATCGGTATTTTTCCAATAGGCGCAAGTATATACCATGCGTTTATCGAGCATTGCCTGATAGAGGTCGTTACCCAGATCATAGTGTTTAATCCCTACTTCGAAGGCACGGCTTTTGGATTGCCGGTTGAAGAGTCTGGCCTGGAAGGCTTGAACAATAAAACGTGATTCATGCAAGATTTTTTTGTCTAATTGTGCAAGCAAAGCACGTGAGATAAGTTGGTCAATCGCATCACAATCCCACCAACCTTCCATATAAGACTCACCAAGCCCTAAAGACGCATCCTTCACCAGGCAGTCAAAGAAAGCCGGGTTGTGCACGCGGATATCCCAAGGGTTGGAGCCATTCACTTCAATTTCGGCCAGGCTGAGAAGCTCTCGGATGAAAGACTCGGAATTTGACATGTCATCTCCTTTCACCTATATTTATGAAAACCCCCAAAACGAGCAACAGTAACGAAGTCTGATAAATCGGGGTTAAAATAATGTGTACAATGAAAAGAAGTACTATTGTAATAATCGAAAAATTGGTTGACCAGATTTTTCGGCATTCGTGAACAGGCAGGATGGGAGAAGACTGATGCGTTTGAATGAACCCCTACAACATGGTGACGAGACAGCGGTACAAGAATTATCTGAATCTCTGATGAATGAGTTGGTAGGTGCTGTTGGTTTACCGAAAACAGATCTGACTCGCTCTATCATGCGCTTTCTTGCCGGCAAACCCGCGACTTTTCTGGCGAGGTTTGGCGTGACTTTTGATCGCATCGTCGTTGAGCAAGGGCTGCCGGCTGCATGCGAATGGGGATTAAGTTTTTTCTGCAACCCTGCAGAATTACGCATTGAAGATGAAATCCCGCAAAAAGGCCCATTACTCATCGCGGCAACTCACCCTGGCGCCTATGATGTGTTGTTGTACACTGCGACCATTAAACGCAAAGATATCCGCTGGATCGCCACTGAAATCCCGTTTCTGCAATTGCTACCCAAAGTAAGCAATCACATCTTTTATGTTGATCGGGTAGATTTGTCCAGCCGCGCAAGAGCTTTACGCGATATTGTCGAACACCTGAAATCAGGCGGGGCGATGATATATCTCATCTCAGGGCATCGTGACCCAGACCCGGCGAATTTTGCAGGTGCTGAAAGCGGTATGGATAACCTCCTGCCAGTTTACGACTTATTTTTTAATAAAGTACCAGATTTGAAAGTCCAGCCTGCTTTGGCCTCAGGAATTGTTACAAAGCGATGGAGCAACCATCTCATCACAAAAATCCGGCGCGACCAAATTGACCGGCAAAGGTTGGCTGAATTCGGACAAGTCATCACCCAGTTATTAAACCCAGGTAAGCTATTGGTTACAACTGCTGTTTCATTTGGCAAAGCGGTTAGCCGTGATGAACTGTTACAAATGAACCCGGGGTTGACGACTCATGAAGCGATGGTTCAGATGTGTAAAGAGTTGTTACGCAATCATGCCCGTCACTTTGGATTTCAATTGCGCTGAAAATCAGTAGAGTAAACACCATCAATCGCAGAAGCACGTCAAAGAGTAATGTATCAGGCAGCAGACGACACGATATCGCGGCGCCTACAGAGGTTAAATAGATCCAAAAATGAAACGATTCATCGAGGTCGCAGCATGAACATTCTGACCTTAAACAGCGGCAGTTCATCATTGAGTTTTAAAGTTTATCAGCATGATGGTGAGGATAGCGGCACAATACTTCTGTCAGGAAAGGCGCGCAATGTCGCAACGCGTACCCGGGCAGCTTCTTTCATCGAATGGACAGCTGGTACAGAGGTGACGATTAAATATTGTACCCTTACCAACCATCGCCTGGCTGCACAGGAAGTGCTCATTTTATTGGAAGAGTTGAACATCAAAGTGGATGCGATCGGGCACCGGTTCGTACATGGCGGCGACCTGTTTCACGCTTGTACGCGGGTGGATGACAGCAGCCTGCCCAGACTTCGCGATTGTCTTCCATTAGCGCCAATTCATAATCCCAATGCTTTCAGTATCATTGAAGCTTGTCTCGCAGCGCTGCCCTCCGCCGACCAATTCGTGGTTTTTGATACCGCATTTCACGCACGTATGCCCAAATATGCGCGCACCTATGCCCTGCCTGAAGACCTGATGACGCGCTTTGGACTGTATAAATATGGTTTTCATGGGCTTTCTTACCAGTATGTCAGCGTAATGGCAGAACAGTATTTGAAAAAGCCGCTTGACGAGGTGAAATTGATCATGTGCCATCTGGGTACAGGCGGTTCAAGTGTGTGTGCCTTTGCTGAAGGGCGTTCGATCGCTACCTCGATGGGCTATTCGCCCTTGGCTGGTCTAGTCATGTCCACGCGCTGCGGCGATATAGATGCAGAAGTTGCCCTTGAACTGGTGCGCCGTGGAATGAGTGCCGACGAGGTGAGTCAAACGCTCAATCATAAATCAGGGCTGATAGGGTTGAGCGGCTATTCCTCCAACCTCGAAGAGGTGATTGCAGCCGCTGAAGAGGGAAATGAGCGCTGCATATTAGCCTATGACGTGTACGTCGCCAGGCTGCAGCATTATCTGGGTGCATATACTTGGCAGTTTGGCGGGGCTGATGCAATTGTCTTTACCGATGACATTGGCACCCACTCGTGGAAGCTGCGCGCGCGAGCGCTGTGCTCTGCCGCTGCTTTGGGTGTATTGTTAGACAAAGAAATGAATCGCAAAGCGCCAGCAGACCAAACCACCCTCATCAGCCTGCCTCAATCTGCTACAGCGGTTTTGGTGATACCAACAGATGAAGAAAAAATCATCGCAGAAGAAGTAATCGCTTCTCTGCGATGATTGATGAATAGCCACTGTGGCTGGGTTAAGCTTGGCTCAAGGCTCAACTGCCGTGATTTCAACCCACACCAACCCCACCGGGTAGCCGAGTTCATCCTGCAATTGCCAATACCCAACATAATCGCCAGGGGTTGAGGGGGCAACCAAATCCAGAGAGACCTCAATAGACTTCTTTTTGTACACGGTTTCTCCCAGAGGGATTGGGGATTTACCGTCCATCTGCGCGCCGCCGATAAACACGAGGTTAAAATCGTCCGTCCAATAACAGCTGCCAATATTGGTAATCTTCCAAATTTTGGTGAAAGGTTGTTTGATTTTCAACACCTCGCCGTCTTCGATTGCAATGTCCTCAGCTTCGAGATCATAAAAACAATTCGGGTCTTGCGACGGGGTTGAGGTCGGCGGGAGGGTCGGCGTGGGCGGAATGGGAGTCATAGTTCCCAGGGCGATATCATGCGTTGGTGAGGGGGTAATCGTAGGTGGGCGCATGGCATCGACAGTCAGCTTGATATAGTCAGTGGCAACAGGAACAACCGTTCCGGATTTACCGGTCAGCGATCTTGAGCAACTGACTGTGAGCAGCAGCAGGACGATTACCAAGATGGGGATAATTTTTCGTGACATTTTCACTCCTCGTAACATAACATCAAATGACAGTTAAAAAACCTTTAAAACCAAAAACAAATGCTCATAAATTCGATGCAAGAGCCTTGCCAGATGGCTTGAGACACGTACAGGATTTAATTTGCCATGATTTCATGATGAAAAATGACCGTTGGAGGAGATGCGTGGAACCAACAAAAGGTGAGGGCTCAAACTGCAGCAATTCAGGCAGAGATTGTTGAATTTAACGCGGGTGTTCGGTTATAAAAAAAGAGATTATCGGGCAGGTGTTTGATCGCGACGAGAAAAAAGGTCGGGGCTGAGAATTATATTCTGAATTTTGTATGTGCCCAATTTGAATCAGTCTATGCACACCACTAGAGATCGTGAAGTCCGGCGCTAAATGCCGAATAATTCACTCCTTCTCGAGGCGATCCTCTTTGGCATCATCATGATCTTTCTCTTGTATCATACGAAAAAGGTCGGTTCTGCAAGCTCCCGCCGATGTTTTTCTGATGCGAACAACGCTTCAATATTGAAATCGTAAGCGCTAATCGTGATAGCGCATTTCTCCAGCTTCGATACGCAGCATAAGGTGGTTTTCAACAGGCGGCAGGGGGCAGGTAGCATAGGGGGTGTAAGCGCAAGGCCAGTTCCGTGCCAAATTGAAGTCAAGTGTCATCTCATTCTGCTCGGGTTTGTCAATCACCATAAAGCGACCGCCGGGGTAGGTGGTGTCTTGCCGGGTGAGGTCGGTAAAGTTGAGCAAGAACTGCTCCTCTATTTCTTCTGCGATCAGCTCATAGTTACTGCCCATAAAACGAAAGCGGACGAAACCGAGAAAAGGTTTCGACGTCTCGCCGCCAATCGCATCCCGAATTATCTTTTCTCTGGGGATGTCAAAAGGGATATATTCTGCCGGCAGGCAGAATGCGGGATTTACAGGGTAGTAATTCAACCCATGGAAGTCTTTCAAGGTCTGAGCGTCCAGGTTCCAGACCCTCAAGTACAATTGTGAGCCGCGTTGGATCACGATCATGAGGAGGCTGCCAGCGGCGAGCACATCTGCCTCGCCGTCAACATCGGCGATTAAAAATTGTGGCTGAGCTGGTTTATCATTCAGCAATACACCGGCCGTTGCCTGAACCAGACTCGCACGCCCTTTTGCTCCATTGATGATAATCTCTGCGTCAGCCGGAAACCCTTCAATAAAAATGCCGTGAGGGGAGGAATTCACTCTGTTGTCTCCCTCATGCAACAGGAATAAACCGCTCAATGAAAGCCAATTACGCGAGGATTGAATTAAGGCGTGCTCATGTTCTTTGCGGGATTGGAGAATTTGGTTAATATAAGCTTCCTGATTTTCCATGATACCTGCTCACTTTGTTTTGGCTTATTGTAATGCAAAGGTCAAATTCGGGATTAAAACAGAAAGCGGCGCGGATTATTTTAATCCTGCCGCCCTTGCATTGACTTTCAACTGACGCGTGAAGTCAGGGTTCCTTCAATTAACACCTGTTGAATTAGCATCTCCGGGTTCCCTCAACGTATCCAGAAAACCCGGAGTGTCAACTAAAAAATCAGTCGAGAAGATTCTGTGGAATGTTGCCGCCGTTTTCGGCAATCTTCTGCAATACGGTTTTGTGGAGCCAAACGTTCATTTCAGCGTAATCGCCGCC
>JAGOVY010000069.1 GCA_018060515.1 Anaerolineaceae bacterium
GTGGAAGGCGCTGGGCATTTCCGCACACCGGTGGCTAAAGGCGTTGAAATCATCGAAGGACTGCGCGGCCATACAAGCGGATACGCAGTGCCTACCTATGTAGTCGATGCTCCGGGCGGTGGCGGGAAAATCCCCGTTATGCCCAACTATCATATCAGCTCTTCCGATCACAAGATCATCCTGCGCAATTACGAAGGCTACATCACCACCTATGAAGAACCTCAGGATTACAAAGCGCACGACCCCAAGACATGCATTTATTGCCAGAACAAACGCGGCGAACCAGGGCAGTCGGGCGTGAGCGGCTTGCTCGATGGCGAGGACCTTGCCATCAAGCCTGAAAACTTTGATCTGCTGCACAACCGCGGCGGCGGCATGCACCGTCTGCGCGCTGATACGGCCAAATGGAAGCCTCTGGGCATCGGCGATAGTTCTGAACATCGCGAATAACGCGGCGAAGAGCTGACATATACATTAATAATCCGTTCAAGTTTCCGCCAGAGAATACTGGTTTGCATCAGGGTCCGGTCGCAAGGTTACTATTTTATGAACAGTAAGGAGGTTTTATGCATTATCGGAGATTAGGGCAATCTGGGTTGAAGGTCAGTGAGATCTCTCTTGGCGCATGGATTACATTTGGCAATCAGATCGAAGAGATTACCGCCATCAGCCTCATTAAAGAAGCGTTTGATCAGGGCATCAACTTCTTTGACAATGCTGATATGTATGCCAACGGCAAGGCTGAAGAAGTGATGGGTAAAGCCATCAGCGACATGCGCCGCGAAGAATTGGTAATTTCGAGCAAGGTGTTTTGGCCGACGATGAAAGGTCCAAATGGACGCGGTCTTTCGCGCAAGCATATCACCGAGTCGATCCATGCCAGCCTCAAACGTCTGGGCACTGATTACGTGGATTTATACTTCTGCCATCGCCATGACCCCGACACACCGATGGAAGAAGTGGTGCGAACCATGACCGACCTCGTCCATCAGGGGAAAATCCTCTATTGGGGTACCTCGGAGTGGGAAGCCAGCCAGATCATGCAGGCGTACGGTGTTGCGCGGCAATACGGCCTTATCCCGCCGTCGATGGACCAGCCGCAATACAATCTCTTTCATCGTAAACGTGTGGAAGATGAAGTTATGCCAGTGACCCGTGAACTCGGTTTGGGGCTGACCACCTTTTCTCCTCTGTATTATGGAGTTCTGACCGGTAAGTACAATGGCGGCGTGCCGAAAGGCAGCCGTGCCTCTCTGGATGATTATGGTTGGATTCGCGACCGCATCACACCGGAACGTATCGAAGTGGTTAAATGTCTCACCGCGATCGCCAATGATTTGCTCATTACCCCGGCGCAGCTTGCCATTGCCTGGATTTTACGGCGTAAAGAAGTCTCCTCGGTGATTACCGGTGCTACACGCCTGGAGCAATTGGATGAAAACCTGGGTGCGTCTGAAGCCTATGAAAAATTGACCGAAGTAGATATTGATCGGGTTTTTGAGTGCCTGGGTTCCTATAAAGAGTAAGAAAACAAACGCGCTTGTTTTTGAAGGACCGAAAGCGAGGATGAGGGACATTCCCTCATCCTCGCTCAATTTGTTTCACTTTCCGGTTAACTGCGTAGTTTAGCTCCCAACTCCTGCTCAAGACGTTTGATAATTCGGCTGCGAACTTGGGCGACTTCAGTGTCGGTTAATGTGCGGTCAGGCGCCTGATACGTCAGGCGATAAGCCAGGCTTTTTTTGCCTTCACCGATCAGCGCACTTCTGAAAACATCAAATAACTGCAAGTCAACCAGGAGTTTGCCGCCAACTTTTTCAATCCACGCAGCAGATTCTGCCGCTGGCACAGCTTCATCCAGTATGAAAGCCAAATCTTCAATAACCGCGGGGAAGTCAGGCACATCCTTGCTGAGCCTTTGGTCTGGGATGAGGTTAATCAGCATATCCATATCAATATCGGCGGCCAGAATCGGGTATTTGAAGGTATCACCCCATTCATATTGTTCGCGCACCCCAGGGTGGATCTCGCCGCAATAGCCGATTTGATTCTCGCCGGCATAAATTAATGCGCACTTGCCGGGATGAAACCCGGGGTGCTCTCCTTTGCTAAACCTCACCTCAGAAATATGAAGCCCTTCGAGCAAGTCTTCAAGGATTCCCTTCAGGTCATAAAAATCCATTGGTTCAGAGTGCGCCGGCTGCCAACCAGCGGGGTGGCGTTGACCAGCGGTAACAATTGCCAACCGGGTCAATTCATCCGGCAGCCCATCCGGGTTTTCAGATTGCAGGAAGATTGGGCCGATTTCAAACAACGACAAGGTTGATTGATGGCGGGAATTGCGCTCTGCAGTATCAAGCAGGCTTGCCAGCACACTGTGACGCAAGTAAGATTTATCATAACTCAGAGGATTGCTGATACGCAAGTAAGGTTTATCATCGGCTGAGGTGGTTTTGGGTAAGCGGCGGCGTTCTCGCTCAGGCGTGGTCCAACGATAGCTGATCACTTCTTGCAAGCCGAGTAAACTCAGCAGGTCGCGCGTGTGTTCGGTGCAGAATAACCTATGATTGCCCTGTTGAATTGGCAGGCGGTCAGCCATGCGCGTTTCAGGGATATTGTCGTAGCCGTGAATACGTGCGATTTCTTCAATGAGATCCGCCTTACCGGTAATACCGCTGCCAATATCCAGGCGATGATCCGGGCAGGTGACGCGCAGGCTTTCTCCCTGGCGTTCCACCTTAAATTCGAGGCGTTCGAGAAGTTCGGCAATGCGTGCGGCGCTGAGTTCAAGCCCAAGCCAGCGCTGCACATCTTGTGTTGTAATTTCAACCATTACTGTGGAGGGTGGCAGCGGGTAAGCATCCAGCAGCAGCGGGTCTACCTTGCCTTCAGCCCACTGTGACATCAGGTTCAAACCTCGTCGCACCCCTTTTTCAGCCAGCGAAGGGTGCACTCCGCGCGAAAAGCGATAAGAGGCTTCAGAAGGGAGGTTTTGCGCTTTTGCGGTACGCCGGATCTTGATCATGTTCCAGGATGCGCCTTCCAGAAGAATGTTTCGCGTCGATTCTGTCACTTCAGATTCCATTCCACCCATCACTCCGGCCAGCGATAGAATACCCGCATCATCACAGACCAGAATGGTCGCTGCGCTTAGAGTGCGTTCAACTCCATCGAGCGTGGTGAGTTTTTCACCTTCTTTTGCAGCCCGGGTAGTAATGCGCACCGGCTTACCATTGGCGCGTGTTTGGAGAACATCATAGTCGAAGGCATGCAGCGGTTCACCAAGTTCAAGCATGGCATAATTTGTGGCGTCCACTACGTTGTTAATCGGGCGCATGCCTGCCAGTTTCAGACGAAGTTGCGTTTTCAATGGGCTGGGTTTAATCTCCACATCGCGGATGAGACCCAAAACGAAACGCGGGTTGAGCTCAGGGTCACTGATCGCCAGTGTTGCGAAATCTGCTTTGCCAATTGAAGGCGGAGCAGGAAAGAGCGGAGTTTTAAGCGGTTTGCCGGTGATGGCTGAAATTTCACGTGCCAATCCGAGGATGCTGGCACACCGGGCAAAACTGGGCAGCAGGTTAATCTCCAGCACAGCATCGCCCAATACATCAACCAACGGAGTGCCGGGGACTACGTCAGCATCGAGGAACATGATGCCCTCATGTTCGTCTGAGATCCCCAGTTCTTTTTCAGAACAAATCATGGAATAGGATTCGACACCGCGGATGCGTGTGCGTTTGAGCGTGGTGATGACATTTCCCTCCTGGTGCCCATCATAAAGCTGGGTGCCTTCTTTGGCATAGGCCACTTTGAGGGGTTGTGATAACACTCCGATGCCTTTGAACTCGTAAAGGTTGGGCGCGCCGGTGAGAACGATATGTTCCTG
This sequence comes from Anaerolineaceae bacterium, assembly GCA_018060515.1. GTDB lineage: Bacteria > Chloroflexota > Anaerolineae > Anaerolineales > Anaerolineaceae > UBA6107. The sequence continues at coordinate 3,890 of JAGOVY010000069.1, forward strand.
CTGGCCATCATCCAGGCGGCACAACACCAGCCGGTCTGCGTTGGGATGCGGTAAGACCTCGGTGACGGCTGCAGCGACGAACTTCTCAGGATCCCAGGCGATACCGCTGACCACGGCAGTTGTGCTGCCAGGTTCGGGCAACGGCAGCCCGATGAAGCGTATTTCTTCTACTTCCATACCGGCCATTGTAATCAGGTGCGCCAGCTGCGCCACGGAGATATCGATTGAGACGAAGTCTTTTAACCAGGATAAAGGTGCTTTCATGTGTTTGCTCCAAAATGATCAGAGTGTAAGGTGATACTGCGCCTTGCAGAAATAAATTTACCGGCTTGGCGATCTCGATACAAAAACCTAAAATTGCTCCAGAAACCGCATATCGTTGTTCCAAAAATAGCGGATGTCATTAATGCCATATTTAAGCATGGCAATCCGCTGCACACCGAAACCAAAAGCAAAACCAGTGAAGCGTTTCGGGTCGTAGCCGCCATTTTGCAGCACAACCGGGTGCATCATTCCGCTGCCGCCGATTTCAAGCCAACCGCTGCCGCAAACGCCGCAGCCTGTGCCATGGCAATTGAAGCATTGAATATCAAATTCCGCAGAAGGTTCGGTGAAGGGGAAGTAAGAAGCCCGGAAGCGTGTGCGGGCAGAACTGCCGAAGAGGCGCCGCGCCATGTCGGTGAGGGTGCCTTTCAAGTCACTAAAGGTGATGCCTTCGCCAACTGCCAGCCCTTCCAATTGGTCAAACTGCGTTTCATGGCGCACGTCTACCTGCTCGTAACGGAATACCATACCCGGTACAATCACGCGCAGTGATGGGGGGTTGTCGGGGTTTAATGCTGACATCGAGCGCATGGCGCGAATTTGACCTGGAGAGGTGTGTGTGCGTAAGACGAGCGGATTGTCTCCGCGATTATCGGCATCAATGAAATATGTATCCTGCATGTCGCGCGCCGGGTGCCCCACAGGAAAGTTAAGCAGTTGGAAATTGTATTCGTCAGTTTCAACCTCGCGCGATTGAAACACCTGAAAGCCCATATCGCCGAAAATCCGCAGCAGCTCACGTAATATTTGAGTGTCCGGGTGCAGGCGACCGCGGAAGCGCGGGCGCCCTGGCAGGGTCACATCGAGCGCCTGTGTGCTCAATGTTTGTGCCAGTGAGGCTTCCTTAAGCAGCTGGGCGCGTTGGTTGTATGCTGCTTCGAGGCTGATTTTCACCCGATTGGCACCCTGACCTACAAGGGGTTTCTCTTCAGCGGGCAGCGAACCAAGGCTGGTGAAAGCTTTTACAACGGCAGCGTTCTTGCCGAGATAAGTGTTGCGCCAGGTGAGCAAAGCTTCCGCTGTGTTTATACTTTCAAGCTCAAGAATGGCATTTTTTTCTACCTCTTCTAACTCAACCATAATTCTTGGTATGCTCATCAAATGCTCCTGCTTGGTAAAAGAATAACCCGTCCTTGAGGGACGGGAGAAAGAGCCCGCGGTACCACCCACATTGGTCATTGATTGACCCGCTTTTTCCGACTTTCATTTCAAATCGGCTGCCCCGATAACGCCAGGCATGGCGGCTCAGACTATAGCCCGGTGTTTCTACTTCACCGTGGGTTCACCTGAGCGGCTCGAGAGGGAACTTCAACAGGTGCCAGCCGTGTGAGCTTCTCAATTACCTGCAGCAGGTAAGCCCACGTTCCTGTCGGTTTTTCCCGGTCTACTTTCCTCTGTCACTGCCTTATGAGCAAAATTATAGCGGACGGCGTGAAAAACAGCAAGAGGAACGCATTAGTTCTTCTAAAATGTTACCGAGATGCCATCGTTAGGTCAAATGAAAATGTTACCGAGGAAACAATGTTCCGACAAGATGCGATGAGAGAAGGAAGGCGTCGCCTGGTAAGCTGAAGAATTACCCGCCAGCCTGATTCGTTAGTAACGAGCCAGATATCCCCATCACCGTTTTCGCCGTATGCTAAAATATTTCAGTTACCCGGATTAATCTCATGGGTTTCAAGTTCAAATACCTGGCGTGATGCAAGCATGTTTGTTTAACCAAGTACGTGGAGGCATGCTGAATGGTTACCCGCAATGATTTAATGAATACGCTGAAAATCGCATGGCCGGCTTTCATACGCAGCTATTCTTCTTTCACAGCTGAAGAACAGGCAGAGTACTTGCGCAGGCAGGGATACCCCTCATTTTCCGCCTTGTTGGCTCATATCAACGCCTGGTGGGCACGCGCACTCACCCTCATCGAAACCTATAAGACCGATGCGGATTTTGTGGTACCAGCGGTAAACGTAGACGATTTCAACGCTGCCGCTGTCGCACTTGCAAGAGATTTGCCTACGGCGCAAACATTACAAACATTTGATGAATTGAGGGAGCGGTTGATTCGCCTCGTCACCTGCTTGACCGATGATGATTTTTCAGATCCCCGCATAGTTCGCCAGCTCGAAATGGAGATCATCGCTCACCTTGAAGAACACGATATAAAAAAAGACCCGCTTTCTGATAAAACGGGTCTTCTGAGTTGATAAAAAACAGATTAGTGAACGATTGTTCCTGTTTTTTCGCCGTAGAGCGCCTTTTTCAGCGCGCCGATATCCCACAAGTTGAGCACATGAATCGGGAGATTGTGCTCCATGCACATGGTAATGGCAGTTGAATCCATTACACCCAGGCGCTGATTGATTGTATCAATGTACGTAAGGTCATCGAATTTTTTCGCCGCGGGGTTGGTCTTAGGGTCGCTGTCGTACACCCCATCTACTTTGGTGGCTTTAATCAGCACGTCGGCTTCTATTTCCATGGCGCGCAGCGCAGCGGCGGTATCGGTGGAAAAGTAAGGATTTCCGGTTCCGCCGCCAAAAATAACCACCCGTCCTTTTTCAAGATGGCGGATTGCACGCCGGCGGATGTATGGCTCGGCAACGGTACGCATCTCGATTGAAGTCATAACTCTCGTGACCACATCCTGATGCTCGAGCGCGTCCATCAAGGCCAGTGCATTCATCACAGTGCCGAGCATCCCCATATAATCCGCAGTTGCCTGGTCCATACCCATTTCCAAGCCAACTTTGCCGCGCCACAAGTTGCCCGCACCGATGACGATGGCAATATCAACGCCTAATTCACGCACTTCTTTCAAACGCTTGGCAATATCCTCAGCCTGTTTCGCATCGATACCGGTGCCGGATGGACCGGCAAGCGATTCGCCGCTGATTTTTAGTAACACTCTGCGGTAGATGAGTCCCTGCATACAGCCTCCTTTGCATATAAAAAGACCAACCCGAAGGCTGGTCTGTGAAGGTTAAGCTTCTGTTTCTTCGCTGGATGTTTCACCGAGCGCCCATCGGGCGAAGCGGCGAATGACCACGCTCTCACCAAATGCAACCACGTTTTGATTAATCAATTCCTGCACGGTGATGCTCTCATCACGGATATAGGGCTGCAAAGTTAAGACAAATTCTTCTTTGTACTTTTTAATTGCACCTTCAACGATGCGCGGCAAAATCGCTTCGGGTTTGCCTTCTTCTTTGGCTTTGGCAGTAGCGATCTTGGTTTCACGTTCGATGACTTCGGCGGGAACGTCGCTTTCGAGGATATATTCCGGAGAGGTTGCGGCAATTTGCAGCGATAATTCGTGCGCCAGCGTGCGGAAAGCTTCAGAGCGACCAACAAAATCGGTTTCGCAGTTTACCTCAATCATCACGCCAACCCGCCCGTTGCCGTGAGAATAAATATCAACAACACCCTCAGAGGCGTTGCGGCTGGCGCGTTTGGTGGCAGTAGCCAGCCCTTTTTCCCGCAAAAACTCCAGAGCTGCTTTCATATCGCCGTCGGCTTGTTCTAAAGCCTTACGACAATCCAGAATTCCAGCTCCGGTGGATTCGCGCAGTGTTTTAATCATCTCAGTGGTAATTTCCATTTTCTCGATTTCCTTCTCTGTTTTTAAGTCGCGTTTGTCTACCGAAGAAATTAATCCTGATCCTCGGTTTTGTTAATGAGGTCTTTTACTTTCTCCTGGATGTCTTCGACAACATCTTCCACTTTGTCCTTAATGTCTTCGACAACATCTTCAACTTTTTCTTTGAGATCTTCAACGATCTCCTCGACCTTGTCTTCAGCCTGGTCGAGAACTTCCTTGGCGGTCTTTTCTTTGCTCACATCTTTTACAGACTCTACTGTTTCAACCACCTGAGCAACCTCTTCTTCGCCGCCTTCTTCAACCTGCGGGGTGAGTTTTGCTAAAGTTGAGGCACCAAGCAGTTCCTCATCCTCGAGTTCAACTTCTTCTTCAAAGCGGGGCTGAGCGCCGGAAGCAACACGGTCAGCCGGTGTGTAGACTGCTGCTGATTCTTCACGGTCTTCTTCTTTGTACATTGCCTTGCCTTCAATGACTGCATCGGCCATCTTGCCGACGAGTAGTTTGATGGCGCGAATGGCGTCGTCATTCGACGGGATAACGTAATCTACCTTGCGCGGGTCGCAGTTGGTGTCGACCATTGCAATCACGGGAATTTCTTTGAGGTTGGCTTCGTGCACGGCTGTGTGCTCGCGCATCACGTCCACCACAAAGAGCAGGTCAGGGATACGCTTCATATTGCGCACACCAGAAAGGCGTGATTGAAGACGCTTGATTTCTCGTTCGATCAGCAACCCTTCTTTTTTGGTCAGACGGTGAATTTCGCCGGTTTCGCGCATACGTTCAAGTTTTTCCATCTCCTGGATGCGGTTAAACATCGTCGTCCAGTTGGTAATCATTCCGCCGAGCCAGCGTTCTGTCACATACGGCATACCGCAGCGAGTGGCTTCTTCGGCGATGGTTTCTTGCGCCTGCCGTTTGGTGCCAACAAACATCACTACACCACCCTTGGCGGCGGTGTCGCGCACAAGGTTGTAGGCGGTGGTGAGAAGTTTGACCGTCTGCTGCAGGTCGAGAATATGGATTCCGTTGCGCTCGGTAAATATATAAGGGCGCATCAACGGGTTCCATTTATTTGTGCGGTGTCCAAAATGGACGCCACTTTCCAATAATGACTTCATGGAAATGATAGAACTCATGGGTGGTACTCCTTTGCGTTTTTTCCAGCGCTTTCTTTTAGCCTCACCATCACCGCCTGGGGCAGCACGCAGGAGAGATCGGAAAGCGCCTGTGATAGTCTATGGTTTTCACCACAGCCGATGAATTATATCATTAAACACAAACCCTCCCATTTAATTGCTCCAATGCTTTGCCAAAATTCCTGAAAAGCAATCATATAAATAGCCTATTCTTAAGGCGTCAATTGACCAATATATCGCAGAAGGACTTCCTGTTCTTTATCCACCTCTCCTATTGTTTCGAATCGTTCCTGATCAGGCAGGTCGCTTTTCATGCAACGTTTCTCATCGGGCATGTATAATCATTAAATCAAATATCTAAAGGATGCTTAAATGCAGATTTTGGTTACCAATGATGATGGGGTGCACGCTCCTGGGCTGCTGGCGCTGGTACAGGAACTTAGGAAACTGGGTAATGTGACAATACTGGCGCCAGATCATAACTGGTCAGGTTCTGGGCATGTGAAAACTCTCACTCGTCCGCTGCGCGTGCGCTCAACCCAACTGGCAGATGGCACCTCAGCGCTCTGCAGCGATGGGGCTCCTTCTGATTGCGTAGCGCTGGCATTAATGGGGGTGATTGAACACCCGATTGATGTGGTGGTTTCGGGCATCAACCCCATTGCGAATATCGGGCATGATGTTACCTACTCAGGCACGGTGACCGCAGCGATGGAAGCTGCCATTGCCGGTGTGCCCGCAGTGGCGGTATCGCTTGACTCTCCCATAGGTTTTAGCGGCGAATTGGATTACACGACCGCAGCACGGGTGGCGCACATGGTCACCGAAAAACGTATGCGTCATGACTTTCCCAAAGACATACTCTTGAACGTGAATGTCCCTTATCTCGCGCAGCATGAATTGAAGGGTTTCCACATCTCCCGCCAGGGGCTGCGTATTTACCGTGATGCGCTGGTGCGGCGTGAAGACCCTCAAGGCAAACCTTATTATTGGATCGGGGGCGAACAGCCTACCGGGGTGCTGATCGATGGAACCGACTTCGGCGATCTGCAGCAGGGGTTCGTCAGCATTACCCCCATTCAACTTGATCTCACGGCACACTCAGAATTAAGTCGACTCAGGTCATGGGGTTGGTCAACGGACGATTTACTGAAATTTGTCTGATAATCCGCATTTGACTTTAATCCATGGATATACTACAGTATAAGTAGTAGGCTACATCTTCACATTACTAAAGTGCCGTTCGCGGCGCAAGGAGAGAAGTATGCAAAGGACAACTGTCAAGGACTGGATGAAAAACCTGGTGATTTTTGTGGATCCGGATACTACGGTATTTGAAGGGTTGCATTTGATGCGCCATCGTTTTGCTACCAGCCTGATAGTCAGAAAGACCCCTGAAAATCCTGAGTATGGGATTGTCACCTCCATAAATATCTGCGACAAAATCATTGCTCAAGAACATGACCCCAAAAAGACCTTGGTGAAAGATATTATGGCCTCTCCGATAATTACTGTAAGAGATTCCATGCTGATTACAGATTGTGCTGCAATGATGAAAGAAAAGCGCATTCACCACTTGCCCGTTGCTGATGAATCGGGCATGATCGTGGGCATGATTACCGCCATGGACTTATTGCTGGTTGCGGAAGGCATGGGGACAGGTTTTGAGGATCGCAGTTTGACTTAATTGTTCCTCAAAATCTCTTGACAATTTTATCCGGCTGCATATTATAATGATTTTTCTATGCGCCGGATTTTTATTTCTCTAGTTACGTTCCTATGTCTTGCTGGTTTAGTGTGCCTGCCGCATGCGCGGGTTAATGCACAAACCGTTTCTCCAGGTGAAATCATCAGCCTGGTGAACAATTTGCGTTCGGCATATGGTCTGCCAGCGTTGATTGAAGACGGCATCTTGAATTCAACTGCCTATGCCACCGCGCAGACGATGGCTGCCAGCGGCGTTTGCGCCCATATTGGCGGAGCCCGCGACCGCATTGCTGCAGCCGGTTTTGGCGGCGGAGCCACAGTTTTTGCAACTGAAAACATGGCTTGTGCTCGCAGCGCATCCATCTCAGATATTCAAAGTTGGTGGGCAGACAGCCTTCATATGATGCCAATGACCGAATCCCGCTACACCCATGTGGGCGCGGCCGCCTACACGGGGTCCAACGGCACCACATACTACGTACTGCACGCGGCTTACTACGCCGGCAGTGCAGGCTCCGCCGGATCCTCCTCCGGGTCATCCTCCGGCAGCAGCAATCCCTCAACGCCATCTGAACCACTGGTGCAGCCGATTATCACCTCCACGCCTCAGGCAGATGGATCGATCGTCCACGTCGTGCGGTATGGGCAGGTGTTGGATTCAATTGCCAAATGGTACGGGGTTACGATCGCACAAATCATGTCACAAAATAGCCTAACCTCAGAGACTATCTATGAGGGCAGTTCGCTGATCATCCGCCAGGCGCCGACCATTACCGTCACCTTTACCCCATCTATCACTCCGCTTCAACCCACACGCACCCCGTCGTTAACCCCATCACCCACCAAAATAGTAATACCCGACACGCCCACTCCTACCA
>JAGOVY010000070.1 GCA_018060515.1 Anaerolineaceae bacterium
GGGCGGCTGAAATTTTCTTGTCGTAAATGAGGATGTATGGTTCAGGAATGACTGATTCCATATGATCTGAATCAGTGATGAAATACGGTGAGATATACCCGCGATCGAACTGCATACCTTCAACGAATTCCTGTTCAAATTCCAGGCCTTTTGATTCTTCAACAGTGATGACACCATCTTTACCGACTTTATCCATAACATCAGCAATCAACTCGCCGATGGAAGAATCTTGGGCGGATGTGGTGGCAACGTTGGCGATGTCTTCGCGAGTGCTGATGGCGATCGCATGGCTCTTAATTTCTTCAGATACCATCTTTGAAGCAACTTCGATGCCACGTTTAAGCAGCATGGGGTTGCCGCCTGCTGCCAGAGTTTTCAATCCTTCATTTACAATGGTTTGAGCCAACAGAGTTGAGGTGGTAGTGCCGTCGCCGGCGATATCATTGGTTTTGGTCGCGGCTTCTTTAATGAGCTGTGCGCCCATATTCTCAAATGGGTCTTCAAGTTCAATTTCTTTCGCCACAGTAACACCATCATGAGTGATGGTAGGGGCGCCAAATTTGCGGTCAATTGCAACATTGCGGCCTTTGGGGCCAAGTGTGGTGACTACTGCGTTTGATACTGTGTCAATGCCGGTCTTTAGTTTTCGGCGGGCTTCTTCAGCAAAGATGAGTTGTTTTGCTGCCATAAGAGCGTTCTCCTTTTTCGTTTTTAATTGGGTTTATTTGGTAGTTACGATAGCGAGCAGGTCGCTCTCGCGCAGGATCAACAGTTTCTTGTTATCAACTTTGATCTCAGTTCCGCCGTATTTTTGGAACAAAACGGTATCGCCGACTTTGACATCCAGGGGCATTTTATCGCCATCTTCATCGCGATCGCCAGGCCCGACAGCCAGAACAGTACCTTTTTGTGGTTTTTCTTTGGCGGTGTCTGGTAGAACAATTCCGCCGGCAGTAATTTCATTCTCTTCCAGGGGTTCTACAACGACACGGCTTCCTAACGGTTTCAAATTGATTGACATACTTACCTCCTGTGTAGGATTTTATTATTGATGTGTCTTAGCACTCTCTTGTGTTGAGTGCTAATAACGATAAAATAATAACCGCTCTTGTTTTTCAAGTCAAGAGGTAGTTACTGTTTCATATAAATTTCTGATATTCAGGATTTATTGATAGCCATAAAAACCGCAGATGGCTTTACCTTCATTGACAATGCCCATAATGGTTTCATCGTTGCCAAACAAAACCGTGATTTCACTGAAAACACGCATTGCTTCATCACAATAACCATTGTTCGGTTGATGCAAACCAGCCAGCACAGAGCCATATATATAGAAGAAAATTACGGTGTTATTCGTCATTTCAAGCTTGATGATGGGAATGTTAGGAATATTTTCAGGATCACATTCAGCACCACCATTGCGTACCAGGCAGGATTCTTCAGCCGTGCAGCCGCGTACCGCGCAGCGAAGTGGAAGGATGGAGCCCTCGTAGTTACGCGCCTTGTAATACACCACGCCTAACTGGCCATAAGCAGTCGGGTCATCTGGTGAGAACTCAACCGCGCGCAGCATGTTACGCGCCGCAGCGAAAAACTCGCCTTGCTGAACATAGGTATTGGCAATCGAAATCAATGGGATGGGGTCATTGATACCCAACTGGTCGTTGATTGCCACCGCTTTGGCAAACGCCTCGAGCGCAAGATCAAAGTAATAATTTCGCTCAGAAGGCACTTCAGCCATATTGGCAAGCTGCCGGTAGTTGGCCCCCAGCGAAAGATAGAGGAAGTTCAGGTTTGGTGTAATCTCAATTGCTTTTTTGTATTCTTCAAGCGCTTGTTGATAGTTTCCGAAAGATTCCTGCACATTTCCATTTACACGGTGCACATCCATCAAACTGGAATCCCTCTCCAATGCTTGAGAGATAAACTGTTGTGCTTGAGTCCATTTTTGTTGATCAGTTAAGAGTTCGGCGTAATAGGCGAGTGCGAGTGCGTTTGAATTATCAAGCTGAAGCGCTTCTACAGCCGCCTGCTCGCCTTTAATCAGGTATTCCTGATATTTATCTCCAGCCGACCCTGAAGCGGCAAACCAATCAAGCGCAAACGCTTTGACTGCTAAAAGACGGCTGCTCTGCGGGTTAAGTTCCAGCCCTTCTTCAATGGTCGCCAAAGCTTCTTCAAAACGGACGCGTTTTTCTGCATCTACTGTAATCTGTGAGGTGGAATACACCTGGATACGCGCCAGCTCGGCTCTTAAATCAGCGTCGTTCGGGCTGATCGCAATCGCATTCCGATAGGCTTCGATGGCTTTTTCGAGGTTGCCCGCTTGAAAATGAGTTTCTCCTTCAAGCGCATAAGAATTGAAACTGCGCGTGGGAGTGGGAGTTACATTTGAAATAGGCGCTATCTGACCGACAGAGACTCCCCTGATGACAAATAGACCTGCCAGAATCATCACGAAAAGCAGGAAAATCCGAATCGGATTAGATTTCTTTTTCGAAGAACCAAAAATATTGCGCTTACCGCTGTAATCAATCATTGGAAAAAACCGCCAGTTTCACAATCCTTATGGAGTCGGCGTAGACACTGCGCCTGGCGTTACAGTGCCTGAATTAACCGCCGGTGTAATATCTGCATTACCCTCACTCGCCAGCCGTTGACAAATAGTCACCATTTCTTGAGCGTTGAACACAGCAATTTCATCATTGCGCAAACTGGTTTGAATTGCCTGTGAAAGCTGCAGCGCTTCGGCGCATTGACCTACTCTGGCGAGTGCCAGACCAAATGTGTAATAAAATTGCCCAATACGTCCATAATCCAACGGCAAACCTTCCACCGTCAAACCCTCGGTTGAAATTCCACCGCGAACAGCAATCCGCAGCATATCAATTGCATCCAGGTATTGCGCCGCGCTATTAAAGATCAAACCCAGGTTGCCGTAAAGCATGGCATTCTGCGGCTGATCAACGATTGCGGCTTCAGCATATTGAATCGCTTTTTGATAGTCGCCGTGCATAGCATATGTACGTGCAATCAGGGTTTCAGGTGTGGGGTCGCGCGGGTTCAATGCGTTTGCGCGACCAAAAGCCGTAATCGCAGAGTCATATTCCTGTGTATTGAAGAGATTGCGGCCCAAAGCCAGGTATAAGTCGGCGATATTGGGATTGATCGCAATTGCTGCTTCAAATTCGGCGACCGCTTCGGCGAAATTTGAGGTGTATTCGAGTACTGCGCCGCGCGCGCGATGCGTTGCCAATGAGTTCGGAGCAAGTTCCTCCGCTCGACGTGAAGCCTGAATAGCGGTGTCAAGGGTGTTCAGGTCGCCCTGCCCTGCCTGCATCATGAAGGTAAGAATCTCTGCCAGGTAAGCGTGCGCTTCGGCATTTTCGGGTTCTTGCTCAATTGTTTCCTGAAGGGCGCCAACCCCGCGGATATAATCGCCTGAAAGACCAATTGCCCAGCCTCGCAGCGCCATTGCCTGTTCATTGGCAGGGTTCAGCAGCAATGCATTTTCAGCATCAACGATGGCTTCTTCATAATTGCCTGTGAAAATATTAAGCCTGGCAAGCGTGGTAAAGTTGTCGGGGTTGTGCGGATCGGCAGAGACCGCTTGTTTGAAAGCGGTTATCGCCAGGGTGTATTTCCCTTCAGCTTCCAGAGCTTTGGCTTCTGCAACAATGGATTCTGGTGCCCGCGTAGCGGTAGGAGTTGGCTGGAAGAAAAGCGGAATCGTTGGCACGATCATTCTATCCAAATAAATGACGGCACCAATCAATACCAGCAGGATAATCACCCGAAATGGGTTTGACCTGCGGCTCTTCTTTTGCATACTCCATTTGCTGCCTTTTATATACATCTTAAAAAGATCTTACCAACTGTAATCTCAACCGTCAAGGTGAGGTAATTTCAATGGAAAACGCTTGAGAGGAAGATTCCTCGTTTCTATCTATGATCATCAGCCGTCTTCCTATTCCCAGAAATTGTCTTTGTCGATTAAATTCGGCGCGGGCAGATAATTTACCACACGCATACTTTAATTATCAAACAAATAACGATACTACAGCAGGTAAATCCTCCTCAGTTATTTCATCAGAATTCGCATTAAAACTCACGCTTCATCCCTGTTTTGCCACAGTGTTGCCCGTTTTAATACACAATTCTTGCCGACCATGAGCGGCTTGCTTATGACGCCGCAACTCCTTCTACGGTTCCGCAGATTCAATGCCGCTATCAAGTGAGTTCAAAGGTTTGGTTCAGGCAGCAGTTGACATTTCTCTTTCTTCAGCCATTTTTCAACTTCAAGTTATGCTTTTTTGCTACAATGAGGCTATGCACTTCGATGTGTTCACCCTCTTCCCTGATGTAATGCGGCCTTATCTCGACACGAGCATTCTGCAGCGCGCCCAATCAAATGGTTTGATCTCCATTGGACTGCACAATATCCGCGACTGGACCAGCGATCGACATCACGTCACCGATGATGCGCCTTACGGTGGGGGCGGTGGAATGGTGATGAAAGTGGAGCCCATCTTTGCCGCGGTCGAAGCCGTCCTCGGCGCACCTCTGCAGGCTCCTCTCATCTATCTCTCACCGCAAGGGAAGCCGTTTACAACCGCCATCGCAAAGAAGCTGGCGTCGCAGCCACGCATAGGGCTTCTATGCGGCCGATACGAAGGCGTGGATGAGCGGGTAATCGAGAATCTGGTGAGTGAACAGATTTCAATTGGTGATTATGTGCTCACCGGCGGCGAACTGCCCGCCATGGTGCTGATTGACGCCGTGGCACGCTTTATCCCAGGTGTTTTAGGCGACCCAACCGGCGCAGAAGATGACAGCTTTGGCAATGGTTTGTTGGAGTACCCGCATTACACCCGCCCTGAAGAATTCCGTGGTTGGCGCGTACCTGAAGTTTTACTTTCGGGCAACCACGCATTGGTAGAAAAATGGCGTAAGGAACAATCCATTCTGCGGACGAGAAAACAACGTCCGGATTTGTTAGAGCAGGAAGAATAAGCAATCATCACAATTCAGGCATAGGAGGCAAAATGGAGAAGGAAAAGTTTCCGTGGGGGCGAACGTTTTTGGTTGGGTTGGGTTTTTTTGGCATCAGCATTTTATGGCCGGTTTTTAATCAATGGGTTCCGTTAATCCTTCAAGCGGGGAACCCAGCATTTTCCACCTCGATACCCAATTTTGTGGGCTTTGGTCTCGGACCCGCGTTGGCGATGTTTATTATGACCTGGGACAATATCGTGAACATCTTCATCCAGCCCTGGGTAGGCAACCGCAGCGACCACACCTGGAACCGAATCGGTCGTCGTAAACCATGGATCTTGCTGGGATTGCCTATCGCACTGGTTGGTTTTATTTCCATCCCCTTGGCACAATCGGTTGTGGCGGTGGCAGTTTTTATCATGGTCACCAATGTTGGCATGGCGCTTTTCCGCTCTCCGGTTGTCTCGTGGTTAGGCGATTTATTCAAGCCTGAGCAGCGCAGCAAAGCCAATGGTGTGATTAATCTGATGGGTGGCGCAGCCGGTGTGCTTTCTTATGTTCTTGGTGGGCTGATCTTCAACGCGTTCGGCAGAACCGGTCCATTCATTGCCGGCTCAATCGCAATGGTTGTGGCGTTAGGTGCGGTCATCATTTGGGTGAAAGAGCCCAAAGAGCGCCTTGGAAATCATAATGAACCTGGTGAAGCCAGTGATGAAAGCGTGAAAGGGCTGATCCCCAACCTTAAAGCGGTGTTCAGCAACCAGGATAAATCCGCGTTGTTCATTTTGCTGGCAATTTTCTTCTGGTTCACCGGCTTTAACGCCATCGAAACTGGTCTCTCTTCCTTTGCCGTTTTCGACCTGGGCATCAAGCCCGGTACAGCATCGATCGTAGCCTCCGTAGCCAACCTCTCGTTTTTGGCTTTTGCAATCCCCTCCGGCATTCTCGCAGGGAAATTGGGCAGACGCAAGACGATCATTTACGGCATTCTCGCGCTGGTTGTCATCTTTCTGGCATCCTTCTTCCTTGTAAGAGGTTTGATTTCGTTCATCATCATTCTTGTGCTGGTCGGATTCTTCTGGTCATGGATTAATGTCAACAGCCTGCCCTTGGTTTACGACCATGGGGATGAAAAACGCATCGGCGCTTACACTGGTTTGTATTACTTTTTCTCGCAAACCGCTGCGGTGCTCGGCCCAACTCTCGGCGGTGTGCTGGTTGAAAATGCCAGCTACAACTACAAACTGCTCTTCATCTTTGGCACAGTTTTCCTCTTCCTCGCGTTCTTATCCATGCTCAAAGTAAAAGACCGCGCCCACGAAGAGAAAAAACGGTTGGAAGCAGAAGCACAGTCTTCATAATATTAGTACTCACATCCACCAACCGAGGGTTGACATGCTTAAATGTTCAACCCTCGTTTTGATTTTGTGTACGTCATATCCTAGAACCTGCCGGTTTAGTATCTTCGGGTTCCGTTACAACCACGTAGAACAACCCCTATCCGTTACCTCTTACTCCACATTTCTCATGAATTGTAAAGAAACCATAATTCAATACTTGCATCTATAAACAAATCCTTATATACTAATAATATTGACGGGGATAATCCCGCAAATTCCATATCTCTCTAGGAGGAGAAAATATGTCTAAGAAATTTCTAGTTATCATGTCAGTGCTTTTGATTGCAGTATTCGCGTTGAGCGCATGCGCAAAACCAGCTGAAACCGCAAAATTTAAGGCCTGTATGGTTACCGATACCGGTGGGATTGATGACAAATCCTTCAATGCAACCGGCTGGAAGGGTGTAACCGACGCCATGGCACAATTTGACATTGATGGCAAATACCTTGAGTCGAAGGAAATCGCAGACTTTGAGAAGAACATTAATGCCTTCATTGCTGAAAAATGCGACATCATCATCACCGTCGGTTTCCTCTTGGGTGATGCCACTCAGGCTGCCGCCATTGCCAACCCAGAACAAAAGTTTTCCATCATTGACTATGGTTATGCGGAAGTAATGCCCAATGTCGTCAGTCAGTCCTATCAGACTGATGAAGCCGCTTTCCTGGCTGGTTATCTCTCCGCCGGCGTCACAAAAACCGGTAAAGTGGGCACCTTCGGCGGCATGAATATCCCCACCGTTTCAATCTTCATGGATGGTTACGCTCGCGGCGTTGCTTACTACAACGAAGTGCACGGGACCGCCGTTGAAACTCTCGGTTGGGACGTGAACACCAAAGAAGGTCTCTTCACCAATGACTTCTCCGATCAGCAGAAAGGCGCAGAAATGGCCATTTCTCTGATGGATGAAGGCGCAGATATCATCGTCCCCGTCGCTGGCCCTGTTGGACTTGGTTCAGCCGCTGCGATCAAGGATCGTGGGAACGCCTACCTCATCGGCGTTGACTATGACTGGTTTGTTTCTGCCCCTGAATATGGTGACATCGTTTTGACTTCAATCACCAAGAGTATGGACCTGATGACCACCAACGTGATCAAGAGCGCGATGGATGGTACCTTCGCAGGTGGCCCGATTGTCGGTAATCTTGAGAATAGTGGTGTAGGGCTTGCGCCTTTCCACAATCTTGAGAGCCTGGTTTCCGCTGAACTGGCTGCGGAACTTGAAACCGTCAAAGCAGACCTCCTCTCCGGTAAAATCCAACTGAACCCCGATTTCAAACAGTAATCAACCCCAAGCACGATTGGCTGGAGCAGAAGATCGCTCCAGCTTTTTTTTTGAAAATGTAAAATTTACGCTTGTGATACAATAATCAAAAATTCCTACCAATTTATGGAGTAATCATGGCTCCGATCCTACAACTCAAAGGAATTACAAAACAATTCCCCGGCGTACTTGCCAATGACAACATTGATCTGACACTGAACCAGGGCGAGATTTTAGCCCTCCTTGGTGAAAACGGGGCTGGCAAGAGCACTTTGATGAACATCCTTTATGGCTTGTACCAGCCAGATAAAGGTGAGATAGAGGTGAATGGCAAGAAGGTGACCATTCATTCGCCAACAGATGCCATTAACGCCGGCATTGGCATGGTGCACCAGCATTTTATGCTCATTCCGGTATTCACAGTAACCGAGAACATCATGCTGGGTTCTGAGCCCGTAAAAGCTGGCGGGTTCCTCGACCGTCCAAAAACCGCCGCCAAGATCCTCGATATTTCCAGGCAGTATAACCTTGAAGTCAATCCAAATGACTATGTCAAAGATCTACCGGTGGGCGTGCAGCAACGGGTGGAAATCATCAAGCTTCTCTATCGCGAAGCCAATATTCTTATCTTCGATGAACCCACTGCCGTGCTTACTCCTCAAGAAGCCGATGAGTTATTTGAGATCATGCACGCACTGGTCAAACAGGGTAAATCCATCATTTTTATCACCCATAAATTACGCGAAGTATTGGATGTTGCCGACCGTATCATGGTCATTCGCCGCGGGGCTGTTGTTGGCGAGGCGGACCCCAAGAAAGCCAACCGCAACCAATTGGCAGAGATGATGGTTGGTCGTGAAGTTAATCTTGAGGTAGATAAAAAATTCAAAGCCCCTGGAGAGGTTGTTCTTTCGGTAAAAGATCTGGTTGTTGCTGATCAATTCAAGCAAATTATCGTTGATAAAGTTACTTTTGATGTGCACGCCGGACAAATTCTGGGGATTGCCGGCGTACAAGGCAATGGACAGACTGAGTTGGTAAATGCAATCACCGGATTGGGAAAATCAGTGTCTGGTGAGATTGTGTTCAAAGGGCAGAATATCCTGAACGCTTCACCGCGCCGGATTACTGAGTTGGGTTCTGCACACGTACCTGAAGACCGCCAGGCAGACGGATTGGTATTGCCCTTCCCAGTTGCTGAAAACCTTGTGCTGTGTACATATTACAAAAAGCCATTCGCCAAGGGGATCGTCCTCCAATATCAAAACATTTTTCAGAATTCCGAAAAACTGGTGGAGGATTTCGATATTCGTACACCTTCTTCACTGACGGCTGTCGGCAATTTATCTGGCGGTAACCAGCAAAAAGTGATTATCGCCCGCGAACTCTCACGCCCAATCGAGCTGCTGGTGGCTTCACAGCCCACACGCGGATTAGATGTCGGGTCGATTGAATACATTCACAAACGGATTGTGCAGAAAAGAGATGAAGGCTGCGCGGTACTGCTGGTATCGCCTGAGCTTGATGAAGTCATCGAATTATCCGATCGTATCGCGGTGATGTTCCGTGGCAAGATCATCGCAATTGTTGAAGCAGAAGGAGTCTCAAAAGAGACTCTCGGCCTGCTGATGGCGGGGATCGTCCCTGATAAAAATGAAGATTTGCGCAGTAAACGGGTTGTAGAAACCACTTTTTAAGAGGTGCTACCTTGGACAAAAAAGACTTGGATAAAAAGGATATTGGTCAGGTTATCCTTGAAGAGATAACAGGAGACAAACCGCCAGCCCTGAAAAAGAAATCCGGAATCTGGAAGACCCTGCAAATCCCCGCGCTTGCCGTACTCACTGGACTTATCATTGGGGCAGTGCTTATCATGGCGACCAGTTTTTCGGTTTTTGATGCCTTCAGGGTCAGCTTCTGGAAAGGCATTTCAACCGCGTTTTCAGAAGTTGGAAAAGCTTATTTTGCCCTCATCACCGGTTCTCTCGGGAACCCAATCGAAATCGTAACCGCGTTATTATATGGAGACGCATTAGCCATCCGCGCGGCATTCAATCCTTTCCTCGAAAGCCTGGTACAGAGCACTCCTTATATCTTTGCTGGGCTGGCATGCGCGCTTGGTTTTCGCGCTGGCTTGTTCAATATCGGTGTTGAAGGTCAGTTGTTCATCGGCGCTGCGGCTGCCACGTTTGTAGGTTACTCTATCACCGGATTACCACCTTACATACATATGCCGCTCGCTTTTCTCGCGGGTGCCTTAGGCGGCGCGCTGTGGGGCATGGTTCCGGGGATACTTAAAGCGACTACAGGCGGACATGAAGTGATCAATTGCATCATGATGAATTACATCGCTTATCGTGTGACAACTTACCTGCTGATTGGACCGATGTCGCGCCCGGGAACAGGCGGCATGCCCGTTAGCCCGATCATTGAAAAATCAGCCTGGATCCCACAATTTTTCAAAACCCCAATCCGGTTTCACCTTGGCTTTTTTATCGCCTTGGCCTTTGCCGGTTTGTTATGGTGGGTGCTTTTCAAATCAACCTGGGGCTTGAATCTGCGCTCAGTTGGCGCAAACCCGCGGGCTTCGAAGTACGCAGGCATGAATATTATCACCACCACGATATTGGTAATGGCTGCTTCTGGCGCACTGGCGGGAATGGCTGGCGCAAATGAAATTCTCGCAGTCAACCGCAGCATGGCGATCGGCCTTTCAGCCGGCTATGGCTTCGACAGTATCGCTTTGGCACTGCTCGGCAACAGCCACCCGGTAGGGGTGATCTTCTCCGCTCTTCTGTTTGGAGTGCTTAAGAATGGCGCCACCAAGATGATGGTGGTGTCTGGAATCCCAATTGATATTGTCACTATTCTCCAGGCGGTAATCTTAATCTTTGTTGCTGCTCCCGCCATCATCCGATCCATTTACCGCATACAAGAGCCAAAAGTTGAAACAGCAACCGCAGTTACCATGAGCGGTTGGGGAGGAGTAAAATAATGGCCGCCACTTCCGCCACCATTCAACATGCTCGCATTTCTGAGATTTCTCAAGTTCGCAAAATAGGCACCGGCATCACCGAAGTGCTCGTGGCGCTGTTTATCTTCTTCGTCTTTGCGAGGACGGTTAGCCCTGATTTAATGACAACCTTCGTAATGACGCCGGGCGGCATCACCGTCGGACAGATGGCTGACTGGGTAGTTCGTTCGCAGTTAACACTTTTTATCCTGGCTGGCTTGAGTTTGGCGATTGGTATTTTCCAGCTCGTTCGTGGATTCGGCAAAACAACCAACCTGATGATTGGTCTGGTATTCCTCTTTCTTATCTTCAGTTTTCTCACATGGCAGGCTGCCGGGAAATCATTAAACCTGGCCGGGATGCTCTCAAGCGCGGTACAACTGGCAGTTCCCATCACCATTGGTGCTTTTTCCGGAATCCTGTGTGAACGTGCCGGCGTGGTCAACATCGCCATTGAGGGCATGATGCTCATGTCGGCTATGGTGGCTGCACTTTCAGGCAGCCTCACCCAAAACGCTTGGTTTGGGTTATTATTCGGTGTGCTTTCGGCAGTGCTGCTTGCATTGCTGCATGCGGTACTTTCGATAAAGTACAAAATCGATCAAATCATCTCTGGAACTGTAATTAACATGTTTTCAGCCGGTATGACTGCCTTCCTCTCGCAGAAGTTTTTGCAGACAAGACAGGAGTTGAACAATCCCGCGATGTTTTCCCGGATTGAGATTCCAGGCCTGGCTGAAATCCCCCTGCTG
>JAGOVY010000144.1 GCA_018060515.1 Anaerolineaceae bacterium
GCCGCTCTGCTTCTGGCGAGGCACACAGCCCAGGGAATTTGCTACAGTGGCGTAAAAGGAAATCAAAAACCAGTTTCCAAAGCTCACACAATTTCCGAAAAATACTATATAGTTGCGTTACTTGCAACACATCTCTCGTACTATTGAATGGAGCCACACATGAGCCGCGCTGAAACCAAAACTGCCCGATTGCTCGAAATTGAGGATTTGCTCCTCACTCACTCTGAAGGTCTCACACAGGCGGAGATTGCGCGTCGGCTGGGAGTGAATCGCTCGACGGTAAATCGCTACTTACCCGATTTACCCGCGCACATTTACATTGATGATCTTGACGGCAATCGCTGGAAGATCGACCGCCAGGCATACCTGGTGAATGTCAGGTTCAACCTGCATGAGGCTATGGCCATTCATCTCGCCTCGCGCTTGTTTGCCACGCGAATGGATCGGCAGAACCCGCATGCCGCCAGCGCGTTGAGCAAACTGGCGCTTTCGCTTCAAACCCTGGCGCCGCTGATCAGCCGTTACATCTCAAAATCATCTGCGTTGTTGAGTGGGCAAACAAAAAATCTTGACGCTGTCTACCTGAGCGTGTTGGAAACATTAACGCTTGCCAATGCAGAAAACAAGAAGGTAAGAATTTGGCATCGCAGCAGCAAGGAAAAGGAGCTGAAAGAGTATCTCTTTTCTCCTTATTACATCGAGCCCTATGCCATTGGTCAATCGACTTATGTATTTGGCTTACGAGAACCACCCGGAGAGATTAGAACCTTCAAAATTGAACGAATTGAAAAGGCTGAAATACTTTTCGAGACCTATAAAATTCCAGAGGATTTTGACCCTTTCACATTTTTAAAAGATGCTTGGGGAATCTGGTACACACCAGAAGACCCGGTACAAGTGACATTGATATTTCATCAACGGGCGGCAGCACGTGTAGGGGAAACCCGTTGGCACCAGTCAGAGCAAGTTGAGCTGCAGGAGGATGGGCGCTTGCTCTGGCAGGCTTTAATTGATGAACCGCGAGAAATGCTGCCCTGGGTACGCGGCTGGGGGGCAGATGTAGAAGTGTTGGCGCCTGAATGGATGCGTGAAGAAATCAGCTCAGATGTGGCGCGATTGTCTGAAATCTATCTGAAGAACGATGGATAAAATGCTGCATGGTCATGTGGCGATACTTTGCGTAACATCAATGCGTGGGTTGAAGCAAATCTGCTGTAATCGTCATCATTAAATCAAGTAATGTTTCCCGATATTCCGGATGTATATCATCATTTTCTTGATTTCTTTAAGGATATTGGGTACTATTGCACTACATCAAAACCAGTTGCGTGGAATCTATCAAAACTCCACTGCTGCCAATAAATGATTGAAAGGAAAACGGAATGAAGTATAAATACCTGGGGAAAAGTTACAATCGCCCGGATGCGATCAGCAAGGTGACCGGTAAAGCTGTTTACCTTGATGACATTCGCATAACCGGCATGCTGCACGCTGCTGTCCTGCGCCCAGAGTATGCGCACGCTGAGATCCTCAGCATTAGCACCGAAGAAGCTGAGAAGATGCCGGGTGTTGTAAAAGTGGTTACCGGCAAGGGGTGTGAATATCATTACGGTGACAACATCAAAGACCTGGTTCCGATGGCGATCGAAAAAGTGCGATATATCGGTGAACCTGTGGCGGCGGTCGTAGCTGACACGCTGGCGCACGCCGAAGCTGCGCTTGAAAAAATCAAGGTGGAATACAAGCCGCTGCCGGTGTACATTGATGCGCGTGATGCCATGAAACCCGATGCTGTGCTCATTCACAAAGAAAATGGCGAGTACTGGCACCTTGGCACGCTTAAGCCCACACCTGGCACCAACATCGCTCATACCTATCACCTTAAAAAAGGTAAAGGTGTTGATGGTTTTCAAGACGCTGAGGTCATCATCGAAGGCGAATTCAACTATCCATTGAGCTCATGTGCTGCCATCGAAACACACGGTTCAATTGTAATGTTTAAAGAGGACCACACTATTGATGTCTGGTCATCTTCCATTTGTCCTTTCATTATTCGTGAGGATTTAGCGCATTCCTATGGAATACCTGTTTCAGATGTTAGGGTGCGCATACCGGATATTGGCGGCTGCTTTGGCTACAAGTCAGACATCACGGTAGAACAAACCGTAGCCTGGATCGCGAGTTTTGTGCCTGGGTATGCGGTTAAATGGGTTGCTTCTCGCAAGGAAGATTTCACATCCACGCTTATCGCTCACGGTATTCGCTCACGCATGAAGATTGGCGCCCGCAAAGATGGCAAACTGGTTGCCATCCAAAATGAAATTTTGCACACTGGCGGCGCTTATGCAGATACTGCAGTCAACATCACCATCGCAGCAACTCACAATTCAGGGGGGCCGTATGAATACGAACACTGCGATTTGATCGGATATACAGTCTACACCAACACACCCCCGGTAGGCGCCTATCGCGGCTACGGTCATCAGGAAGCACAAATTGCAACTGAACGTATGATGGACTTGTTGGCGCAAAAACTTAAGATGGATCCGATTAAACTGCGTGAAATGAATTACCTTGTTGAAGGCAGGGTAAATGCGTTGGGTGAAAGAATGTGGAAGACGCACGGCGATGTTGTGAAATGCTCTGATATCGTCAAAGAAAAGGTCTATTCCAAAGCCAAACCTGAAGAAGACGAGAACTACTACTATGGGCGCGGGTTCGCAGCAGCCATGAAAAGCCCCAAAGGTGCATCGTTTTCTACCAAGGGCTGTTACATGAAGATGAATATCGACGGCTCGGTAACGGTCAGTATGGGCGGCGCTGAGGTAGGGCAGGGTCTGCGTACGGTAGTGCAGCAGGTTGCTGCCGAAGCATTGATGATTGCTCCGGAGCGTATCAGGGTATACACGGAGATTGACACTCAATTTTCGCCTTACGAGTGGCAGACGATTGGTTCGATGTTTACCACCCAAGGCGGGCGTGCCATCATTCGCGCGGCGAACAAGTTGATCGCTGTGCTTAAAAGCAATGCCTCACAAGTACTCAAGGCTGATATTGACTATCTGGAATATGACGGTGAATATGTTTACCTGCGCAACGATCCAGATATCCGTGTGTCGGTTAAGGAAATCAACCGCGGTTACATCACTTCTGACGGCATCACTATCGGAGAGGTGGCACAGGCGGTCTCCGATGCGCGCCTGCCGCGCTACGCCAACCCCGATGAAAATGGTCAGGGCAGCCTGGGCGTGAACTATACTTTCGGCGCCACCGCGGCTGAAATCCGCATTGAAAAGAAAACCGGTAAGATTATCGTTGATAAATTCACCTCAGTCTTCGATGTGGGTCAGGTGATTAACCCCAAGCAAATACGCGGCTCTGTAATGGGCGGCGTAACGATGGCGGTGGGTGCGGCTTTGTACGAAAAGCTGGACATCAGCGAAGACGGCAAGATCAACAATCCG
>JAGOVY010000145.1 GCA_018060515.1 Anaerolineaceae bacterium
ATATTTTCTCAGCCGAAGAAGCATTGGCTGCAAACGGCTGCGCTTCTCTTTAAGGGAAGAACACCCAGGGAGGTTGATTTTCACTGACAGAAGGCCTACCTGGGCTTTATTGTCGATTGGAAATGAGGTTTCTCTTGTCATTAGGTTCTCGTAAGATTACAATGCCTGCGTAAATATAATATAGAATGGTAAATAATCATATGCTAAATATCGAAGAGAAATACCAACAAGCACTCGATTATCTTTATAGCTTTGTAGATTACAGCCTGACACGGCAATTACGCTATTCAGCAGACAAATTCAATCTGGATAGGATGCGGAAATTGATGCGATTAAAGGGAGACCCGCAGCGGCAATATCCAATTGTGCATGTTGCCGGAACCAAAGGTAAGGGATCAACCGCTGCCATGATCGCCAACATCTTACGCACAGCCGGTTATTTGACAGGTTTTTACACCTCTCCGCACTTGCAAGATTTTACCGAGAGGATACAGGTGAATGGCGAACCCATATCGCATGAAATGTTGGTTCAGCTTGTTGACAGGATCAAACCTTTTGTGCAACAGGTCGAAGAAATAACTACGTTTGAAATCACTACTGCGCTGGGTTTTATGGCTTTTGAAGAAAAGAAAGTTGATTTTGCCGTCATTGAAGTGGGGCTTGGCGGAAGGTTGGATGCCACGAATATTGTTGAACCTGAAGTATCAGTTATTACCTCGCTGTCATTCGACCATATGAATGTTTTGGGTGATTCCATCACTCAAATTGCTGCTGAAAAAGGTGGAATCATAAAACCGGGAGTCCCAATCGTCTTAGCACCGCAATGGAAAGAAGCACGCGAGGTCATTGAAAACATCAGTAAGGAACGTAATGCGCCGTTAACCGAAATTGGCCGAGATTATTTTTACAGTGAGCATGCTCACTCCTTGGCTGGGCAGAGCTTTATTGTTTGGGCGGCGGAAGAACAGGATTTGATTAATGACTACATCTCATCAGGCGGCAGAGGTGAATGGGAGCCGGAGCATTTTTCGATCCCACTGCTGGGACTTCATCAAGTGGAAAACGCAGCCACCGCCTACGCTGCTGTTGAAGTATTACGGGCGAAGGGAACAAGAATCAGCCGAGCAGCGATTCATGAGGGTTTTTCAACTGTAAAATGGCCAGGAAGATTCGAAGTTGTCCATAAGGATCCGTTAATCCTGGTTGATTCAGCGCATAATCAAGACTCTGCACTGCGCTTACGCTTGGCAATTGATGATTATCTGAATGGCACACCAATCATCTTAATTTTTGGCTCTTCTGAAGATAAATATGTTCGCGGCATGTTTAATCATTTGCTGCCCAGGGTAAAAATGGTAATTGCAACTAAGAGTGTGCATCCAAGAGCAATGGAACCTGAACTTTTGGTAGAATTAGCCAATCAATTCGGCAAGAATGCGATTCTGACCCAATCCATCGAAGAAGGTTTGGCCGTCGCATTCGAAAAAGCTGGCAAAGATATGGCGATTGTAATCACAGGCAGTATTTTTGTAGTCGCTGCTGCAAGAGAACTTTTAAAAACAAATCCATCTTAATAGAATTAAGGATGTTATGAGAGAAGACTGGAAAAAGAGACAGGAAAACCCCGAAGAAATCAATGCATCTTTGTACCAAAGAACTGACGAACTCTATCAAATAAGTGATGCTGACCCCGATGAAAATGGGCAAATCTATTGTCCGGTGTTAATTATGCGGGATATCGTTGTGTTTCCTCGCATGGTGTCGCCGATTTTCATAACCCCTGGCACAAACATGGATGCAATTCATCACGTGCAGGAGGTTGGCGGCACAATGATTTCACTGATCTTAAAAGATGGTGAGATTGAAAAACCAACTGCAGGAGATTTTTTGGAGATTGGAATTGAAGTTGCTGTAGGCAGGCTGCTAAGCTTGCAAGACAGCAATGCTTCTGCGTTGGTACAAGGAAGACGAAGAATAAAAGTCAAAAAAATTACCGTATTTGACGGCATCATGTGGGCGCAAGGGACGGTGGTCAAAGAAAAAACATCTGTAGACAGGCAAACCGAGGCGCTTATGCGAACAACTCGCGATCTCTTTGAGCGTTGTGTTCAAATGGATCGCAGCCTGCCTGATGAGGCGCATCTGTTTTCAATCAATGTATCTGAGCCTGGATGGCTTGCTGATATGGTCGCTACTGCCATCTCTCTGCCTTTCGAAGAGAGGATGAAGTTAATCGAAATTCTTGATCCTAAAGAACGTCTGAAACGGGTCAATTGGCTGTTAGCCCAAGAGTTGGATGTGCTGCAGCTGGAGGATGAAATTCAAAACCGTGTTCAAAGCGAAGTAGATCGGTCTCAACGAGAATTCTACCTGAGGGAGCAATTAAGGGCGATTCAGACTGAACTCGGCGAAGGGGACATTTGGTCACGAGAACTCAATGAAATAAAAGCGAAAGTGGATGAAAAACAAATGCCTGATGAGGCGAAAAAGGTTGCATATAAGGAGATTGAACGACTTTCACAAATGCCGCCTATGTCGCCTGAAGTAGGAATGATTCGTACTTATCTGGATTGGTTATTAGATTTACCTTGGGTAGAAACCACTAAAGACCATCTTGATGTCAGAAGGGCAGCCAAAATTCTGGAAGAAAACCATTATGGCTTGGGCAAAGCAAAAGATAGAATTCTTGAATACATTGCTGTAAGAAGCCTAAAACCGAAAAAAGAACGACAACCAATTCTCTGTTTTGTTGGTCCTCCTGGTACAGGTAAAACATCATTAGGTCGATCCATTGCCGATGCGTTAGGCAGAAAATTTGTGCGCCTTTCACTTGGTGGTGTGCGTGATGAAGCTGAAATTCGCGGACACCGGCGGACGTATATTGGTGCTCTTCCAGGGCGCATCATCCATACGATGAAACGAGCAGGCTCAATTAATCCACTGTTTATGCTGGATGAAATTGACAAGTTAGGCGCAGATTTTCGTGGCGATCCTTCCTCCGCACTGCTTGAAGTACTCGACCCAGAACAGAATTATGCATTTTCTGACCATTATCTTGAACTTTCCTATGATTTATCGAAAGTAATGTTCATTACCACCGCTAATAGTTTGGGCAGTATTCCCCCAGCACTTTTAGACCGGATGGAAATCCTTGAATTTCCAGGATATATCGAAGAAGAGAAAGTTGAAATTTCGAAACGCTTTCTGATTCCACGGCAGTTAGAAGAAAGCGGTTTTGACGAAGGTGAGATTGAGATCGAAGATGACGCATTGGGGCGTTTGATTCGAGAGTATACCTATGAGGCAGGCGTGAGGAATTTGGAAAGGGAAATCGGCAAGCTTTGTCGTAAAATTGCCAGACTAAAATCGGAAAAGAAGAAAGTGCCTGCTCTAATCACCTCAACGATGATTGAAAAGTATCTTGGAC
>JAGOVY010000146.1 GCA_018060515.1 Anaerolineaceae bacterium
CATGCGCGCGCGGAAACCATGCACACGTGCGCGTCGGCGCACTTTGGGTTGATAAGTTCGTTTGGGCATTTCAATATTCCTTTCAAGATCCTGCACACCAAAGAATGCCGGCTGCAGAGTATTTTTATATTTTTAACCTTTTGATTTTACCTGATTAGTCATAATTGCGTCAAGCGCAAGGTGGGCGAGAGTTGTGCGGGGTCTCAAGAGGGTATCCAAAAAGGATATCCATAAACCGTAGTGTATAAATGCATGAGTATTACGATCCCCTATTTTACATTACCTCCCCTTCAAGTAACCCCGATTGGTTTAAGCCCGTAATGCGTACTGAGGTGATGGTGTTCGTTAGATTCTCATTGCTTTGGGTTCGCACGCGGAAAAAGTCCGGCGTCAAGCCAGTGAAACTGATCTGGCTGCCATTCTCTTTGCCTTGTTCCCACAATACTTTTGTGTCATTGCCAATTTTAGCCAATTGGATTGCGCGCGTTTTCATTTGCAGCAGCTCTCTTACACGCTTTGCGCGTACATGGCTGATTGCAGCTGGGACCTGCTCTTCAAACATGGCTGCAGGTGTGCCGGGCATTGGTGAAAACTTAAAGACATGGCCACCTGAAAAAGGCATCGCCGCGATAAACTGGAACGTTTCCTCATAATGAGCATCCGTTTCGCCTGGAAAACCGACAATAATATCCGTCGTGATTGCCAGTTCCGGTAGCTGCTCACCAATAGTTTCGATGAGCTCGCGATAACGCGTGGTCGTAATCGGGCGCGCCATGTGCTTCAAGATAGTGTCGCTGCCGCTCTGAAGCGGAAGGTGGAGGTGAGGGCAAAGACGCGGATCTTTAAAACAAGCCAATAAGCGCTCATCCACATCCCAAGGTTCAATCGAGGAAATCCGAATCCTGGGAACACTGGTCTGAATTAAAACTGCTTCGATCAAATCCGCTATCCGTAAATTACCTTCCAAATCCTTCCCCCAGGCACCAATTTGCACACCCGTAAGCACGACTTCCTTGACACCTAAGTCTTCAGATTGGGCGATTTGCCGCACAACCTCCTCGGCAGGGATACTTCTGGATTTTCCGCGGGCGATACGCGTGAGGCAGTAACTGCAAACGTTGTTGCAGCCTTCTTGAACTTTGATAAAGCTGCGCGTGCGTGCCCGGTTGCCTAAATCTGGTTTTATAGACTCCTTATATAAGAACGCATTTCTGATTTCTGTGGTGTTAAAAAGCTTTAGAACCTGATCTCTATTTTCATTGGTAAATAAGGCATTAATATCAACTAATTCCGCTGCAGCGTGTGGAAATGCGCTCACCCAGCAGCCCATCGCTAGCACCTTCGCCTCAGTTTCACGCTGATAATGACGCACCATCTTGCGTGAATCAGCTGCAGCTTTAGAAGTCACGCAGCAGGTGTTGATCAGCACATAATCAGCCTCAGTGGGGTTCGCTACTACTTCTTGCCCACGTGCAGTCAGGTCGAGCGCCAGTTGCTCAATCTCTGCCTGATTGAGTCGGCAGCCAACCATATCCAGAAAAACTTTCATCTTAACGTTTAATCACTGAAAAATCTGAAAAGATGACCGCAGCATCCCCTTCCGTACGGGTTTCGACGATCATACCCACCTTGCCGGTTGGAAAACTGGTATCTTCTACTGTCCGCAGCAAAAGGTCGTTGACGCTTAAGGAGAGCTCATTCCCGATGCAGATAACCGCAATTTGGTTTATAGCATCCCCTCTATTGATTTGCTCACTGTAAGTGAATTGGTCGCTGCCCAATAACGTCTCTACCCCGTTTTCTACCTTCATAATGCCATAGTAGCCATCGCTGCTGATTAAAAAGCTATAAAAGTTATCTTTATTTCTATACCGGCAAATAAGACCGAAGTTTGTATCTTCTGGTCCGCTCATTTTTTGGGTTTGAACCTGAATTTCTATATCGGTTAGGGGCAAATCGGCGACGGACCAGGCACGCGAATTTGAGGTTTTAACCGAAATTAAGTATCCATCCGCTGAATAACCTTTGAGCTCGTAAGGTGAATTGACTTTCTCCCAACCGGTAGACTGATCAGAAAAATCATCCTGGAAAATCACTTCTCCAGGTTCTAACCATGGCAGCTTATCGAAGCTCCAGCCAAAGGATGAACAGCCACTTAGCATAAGAGCTGCCACGAGGAGAAGGAGGGTCAATCTTTTCGATTTCATCTCCTTCATCATACCAAATATTTTGACTCTGGACAATTTTTTTGATTAAAGAGTCTCCAAATAACGGCTCACTTCCCAATCCGAAACGTGAATGCGGTAAGCTTCCCATTCAGCCATGCGGGATTCGATAAACTTCTCTGTAAGGGTGCTGCCAAAAGCTGCCTGCAAGATAGTATCTTTCTGGAATTCGTCTAAAGCTTCTTTAAGTGAGCCGGGTAGCATTTCAACGCCAAGCTCTTCACGCTCTGCCTCGTTCAACTCATACACATTGATATTGTTGAGCGGCTTCGGACAAGATAAAGCTTGATCAATGCCATCCAATCCAGCTGCTAACATTGCATTGAAGGCTAAGTATGGATTTGCTGAAGGGTCAGGGCAGCGTAATTCTATGCGCACACCATTGTTATTCCCATGGTTTACGCGAGGAATGCGAATAAGCGCTGAGCGGTTGACCTCAGCCCAGCCTATATAGACTGGCGCTTCATATCCTGGAACCAAGCGTTTATACGAATTGACACTCGGTGCCACTACCGCGCTAAATGCTTTTGCGTGGTGGAGTTGACCTGCAATGAAGTTGTAAGCTAACCCGGATAAATGTGCAGGGTCGCTTCCATCATAAAACAGATTTTTCCCATCCGCACTTATAGATTGATGGCAATGCATACCTGAGCCGTTTATGCCGAAAACTGGCTTGGGCATAAATGAAGCGATCAAGCCATGCTTCATTGCAATCGCTTTGACCGTGGACTTGAATGTCTGCACGTTATCTGCAGTCTTGAGGGCTTGATCAAAGCGGAAATCAATTTCATGCTGACCTAAAGCCACCTCGTGATGTCCCACTTCGATATCCAAGCCCATAGTTTTTAGAGCAGACATAATTTCAGTACGTACGATGAGCGCTTGATCGTTGGGAGAAAAATCAAAATAGCTGCCTACATCATAGGGTACAGGGTGGATGTTTTCCGAACCATTGCGTAGGAACAGAAAAAATTCCGGCTCAGGGCCTATGTTGAGTGTCCAACCGCGTTCCTCTTTAAGTTTTTTCAAGTTTGCTTTCAACCTGCCGCGCGGATCACCTTCGAATGGTTTACCATTAGGTTTGTGCACATCGCATAGCACCCTGGCACGTTTGTTTTCTTCTGGTGACCAAGGCAGCACGGCATACGTATCCACATCTACGGTTAAGTGC
>JAGOVY010000071.1 GCA_018060515.1 Anaerolineaceae bacterium
TTGATCGGATACGTATTGAGATGCTGAGCTTTGAAAAGCGTTTTCTCTCGCGCAAGGTGCATAAACGGATTGTTCTGATGGGATTGGCTTTGTGGAGTGCCTGGACGCTCTATGGCGCTGCAACCTATCTTCGGCTTTTCAGAGACGCACAACAGTTATCTATGTTCATCGAAAGATTGATTGAGAATCGCCTGGCAAGCAGTGCGCGGGGTTTTACCTGGTTTGAAGTGAGGGTGTTGATGGAAGGAGGGGTTGGTATTCTTGTTCTGCTGGCCGCATTGCTGCTGCTTCTGAATGCCGAAAAACAAGGAATTCTTCTTGCTGTCATTACGCTTCTTATTTCTTTAACAATTGTCACACCGATGGTTTTCTATTACGACCAATTTTCTACGGTCATTGAGGCGGCGATTCAGTTTGCTTTATTGATCTTGGTTATTCGCTACAGAACCCGATTTTTAACCTGACGAGAGATGCTATGACAGAAACTTTTCCATTACCTTATGCTGATTCTTATTGGGTGGCGCCTGGTGAGCTTATGGCCGGCGAATACCCTGGCGGGTATGAGGAGGCTGTGATTCGCCGCCGCATTATTTCACTGCTTCGCTGCGGGGTGAATACGTTCGTCGATCTCACCAGACCCGGAGATTCTCTACGCCCTTATCAAGGGATTCTGTCAGAAGAGGCAGATTTATACCAGAAAAAGGTAAACTGGCTGAATTTTCCAATATTAGATTTCTCAATCCCATCAATTGGCCAGATGAACAAGATCATCGCCGCGATACACGAACACATCACTGAGGGCAATATCGTATATGTTCATTGTCTTGCTGGTATAGGGCGCACGGGTATGGTTGTGGGATGCTACCTGGTGAATCAGGGACTTTCGGGACAGGAGGCTTTGATGCAGATAAAGCACTTACGCCGAAATACACCTTCATGGTGGCATAGCAGCCCTGAGAACGAAGAACAGGTAAGTTTCATTCTCAACTGGGAGAATGCCAGAGAGAAACGGAATGAAAACTCTGTTTGATTATGCTCTTCCTTATCAGCGATTCTTGATTGACCCTTCGGCAGCTATGCGGTAAAATTTTAACTTACATGCGTGGTACCCTTCGCATGAATTCTTTTTG
Source organism: Anaerolineaceae bacterium (assembly GCA_018060515.1). Classification (GTDB taxonomy): domain Bacteria; phylum Chloroflexota; class Anaerolineae; order Anaerolineales; family Anaerolineaceae; genus UBA6107. Next base: position 1,131 of record JAGOVY010000071.1, read on the forward strand.
AAAGGGCTTGAAAATGAAAGTATTACTTGTTAAGGATGTTTACAAACTTGGGCAGGCTGGAGATGTTAAAAAAGTAGCCAATGGTTATGGCCGCAATTTTCTAATTCCGCAGGGTTTGGCAGTGCTGGCAACACCAGGTGCTTTGAAATCCGTTGAGAAATTGCGCGAAAAAGCGGCTGTTGAACGCGCGAAACTCAACCAGGAAATGGGCGGATTGGCTGACCTGCTCGCCAACCTGGAACTTCAATTTTTCACTAAAGCGGGTGAATCAGGCAAACTTTACGGCTCAATCACCAACCAGATGATCATTGATGAAATCAACAATAAATTGGGCCTAACGCTGAACCGCCACCAGGTTGAATTGGAACCAATTCGCGCACTTGGAGAACATCTGGCAACGGTGCGTCTCACTGCTGACCTGAACCCCAAAGTTAAGGTGTACGTAAATCGTGAAGGCGATGTGTCACGTGTGGCTGCTGTCAAAACTGAAGCCAAGCCTGAAACCATCGCAGTGGCAGTGGAAGAAGTTGTTGAAACAGAAATCATCGAACTTGTTGAAGACACAGACGCTGAAGAACAGGCACCTGATGTAACCGAGTAAAGTCATTTATTCTGATCACACAAATCAACCGGCCGTTACAGCCTCAGGCTGTGGCCGGTTTTTGTTATAATCAGGAGTAATTAATGATTACAGTTGGTGAATATTTACGCAAACTCAGGGAAGAAAAGAAAATTTCTCTTGATGAAGTTTCAAGAGAAACCAATATCCGTTTAAGTTACCTTCAGGCGATAGAGGATGATGCCTTGGAGAAGATCCCATCTATGCCGCAGGCGAAGGGGTTTGCGCGACTGTATGCTGCTCACCTTGGGTTTAATTCACGCGATCTTTTTGAAGAAATTGACCGCCTGAATCACCCACTTCCAGTAATTTCGATAGAATCACCAACGGTTGTGAACGAGAGCAATGAAGCAACGCCCTCACCGGTTGAAACTGAAAAGAAAAGAAAGAAGATCTTTAAAAGCGCTCAAGAAGAGAATTCTGAGCATAAAGCGGCAGAGGTAGTAACAGAAGCGCCATCTGTTTCACAATTAATCTTTCGTGAAATTGGGCTTGAATTGAAAACTCAACGCGAGGCGCTTGGCCTTTCACTTGAGGACGTTGAACGCTTGACCAAAATCAGAGAACCCTTCATTTATGCGCTTGAAAGCGGAAGTATTGATGATTTGCCCTCGACTGTTCAGGGCAGAGGAATGTTGAATAATTACGCCTCGTTTCTCACCATGAACGCAGATGCATTACAGGGGCGCTATGCCGAAGGTTTACAGCAACGCCGACAGGAAAAATTTGCCACTGATGAGAGCTTAAAAAAAGAAGGAATTAAAGTCATGGGCAAAGAACCCCTCACGGGTTGGCGGAGGTTTTTAACCACCGACCTGTTGGTAGGCGGCTTTGTGTTCATTACGTTGTTCTCAATGGTTATTTGGGGCGCGTTAAAAATGATCAATATCAGTGTTCCAGAGGTTGAACCTACAATCAGCTCCATCTCGGAGATTCTCGTTGGCGGAAAAACCATGGATGCCGCACTGACCAACGCACCTGGTGCTGGCGAGCCGAGCGCCACTCCTGAGCCAACGCGTTTGTTTAATTTACCTCAGGATGATATCAAGGCGACCATCTCGGCCGTTGAAGCAGCACCGATACAACTGGTTATTGTGGCTTTCCAGCGCACCTATCTTCGTGTTACGGTGGATGGGGTTGAAGCCTTCTCGGGGCGGATTGTGCCGGGAAATGTGTACACCTACACAGGATCCAACAAGATCGCCGTCCTCGCGGGGAATGCCGCTGCCATGCAGATATTTTTCAATCAAGTGGATGCAGGCATTCTTGGCCCGATGGGGCAGGTATTGGAAATGGAATTCACTCGCCAGGAAATGGTGACGCCTACACCACGTTTTTCACCTACACCGACACTCACACAAGCACCCACTCTGACGGCGCTGCCCACGCAGACTCTGATGCCGACTGCAACGGTACCCACCGCCACGCTTACTCCGGCATTGCCGCCAGGTCCATAAAACCCATGAATAAAAATACTTTTTATCTGGTATCGCTTGGCTGTGCCAAGAACACGGTTGACTCTGATTCAATGGCGGTGCTATTGGAGCGAGATGGATTTCAGGCGGTGCGAACCCCTGCCAAGGCCGGGGTATTGATTGTAAATACCTGCGGGTTTATTGAAGATGCGCGGCAGGAATCATTGCAGGTGCTGCACGAACTGGCAGAGAAGAAGAAAAGCGGACAATTGTTAATTGCTGCGGGTTGTTTTACTGAGCTTTACCGCGAGAAATTGGTTGAACTAGTTTCAGGCATTGATGGGATTATCGGAACAAGACGCTGGATGGACATCCTCGAATTGGTCAGAGAACTGCGTGCTGAGCCTCAAAAACCACGCTACCACCTGCCCGAATCTGCCACAATTGGCCAGGATGAAAAAGGCGTGATGCGCTATTCTATACAGGGGAACAGCGCATACCTGAAAATTGCAGATGGCTGCCGCAGACCTTGTGCTTTTTGCTCCATCCCGCTTATCAAAGGCACCCAAGTGAGCCGCCCATTGACGACCATCCTGGATGAAGCCGCAGCGCTGCAGGATAATGGTGTACAAGAACTGATTTTGATTGCGCAAGACACCACTGATTATGGTTCTGATCTTGGTTTAAAAGATGGTTTGGTGAAACTACTTGAAACCCTGCTGCCGCGAATCCCATCAATTCCGTGGGTGCGCATTTTGTATGCGTATCCCGGCTATGTGACAGACCCCTTGATCAACCTGATGGGCAGCGAAAACCAATTACTACCCTACCTGGATATGCCGCTGCAGCATGCTTCGGTAGAGGTATTAAAATCGATGAAACGTCCTTCTAACATGAGCTGGGTACGGGAAACGATCTCAAAAATGCGCGCAAAAATCCCCGGATTGGCGCTCAGAACCACCTTTATCTCAGGCTATCCGACAGAAACCGAAAATGACCACCAACAGTTATTGGAGTTTATCCAAGAGATCGGTTTCGATCATCTGGGTGTTTTTCCGTTCTCTTACGAAACCCGCACCACTTCAGCTCCTATTGGCGATCCGATTCCACTAGAAACAAAACTGAACCGGGTGGATGAGATTATGCGTCTGCAAGAAGGAATTTCACTGGGCAGGAACCAACGGTTTATTGGTAAAACGCTGGATGTGCTGATTGAAGGCTATGGTGAGGGGGTTTCATTGGGGAGAAGTTATCGTGATGCACCAGAGATTGACGGTCTAGTAATCATTGAGAGCAAGCTGCAGCCTGGGGAAATTGTGCCAGTGAGGATTAGCGGAGCATTAACGCACGACCTCATTGGCCATGCGTTATAAGTCAATCAGAAGTTCTCAAGAAAAATTACGGAATAGGGGTGGGTTCTTCGGTAACTTCTATTGTGGGAGTTTCCTCATTCTCAGGCATTGAGGTTGCGGTTTCTGGCGGATTGCTGCAGTATTCCTCAGCTTGAGGGATTAGTTGCGCCAATGAAGGCAGAGAAAAAATCCCTGACGCTTGTTGGAATAATGGTACTGCGCCACAGTAATCCTGATTACGTTGGAGGTACAACCCCAGATTCACCAACGCCTGAGCGTAACGCTGTGAAACCGTGATGCCTGAAGAATCCCGTAAATTGGGTACCATGGCATGCAATTCAGAAAAAAGACGTACAGACTCTCCGAGGAACTCGTCTACCAAACCGAAGGAAGCGGCTTTCAAGTACATCCTGGCCCAGGTCGCGTAGCTTTCGGCTTGTTCATCAATGGGAGCAATTTGTGTCGCCATTGCGAAACTGAACAAACCCGGCTCAAGGTTACCGGCCTGAATTTGAGTAATTCCGCGGTTCCGCAGCGACATGTAAAGTTTGCCGTCAGTTTTTACCGGTTCATACTCCGGGTCAATGTAGCGCATCTTCTCAATTGTGGTGAATAGCCCATCCCAGTCTTTGGCATTCAGCTGATTGTTCGCCTGATTGAACAAAATGCTCACAGAAGCTGTATCTTTGGTGGCAACAGGGGTAACGACGGGTATTTCCTCTTGGGGGGTTTCGGTTTCAACCACTTGTCCGGTTTGGGTTTCTCCAATTGCCAGACCGACCTCCACTAACTTTTCGGTTACCCCGGGGAAGTCTGGGTAAATACTAAGGACATATTCATAGCGCTTACGGGCGGTTTCAAGTCGGCCTTCACGCTGATCAGCCAATCCAAGTTCGAACTGGGTGGAGGCTACCACCAGAATTTGATTTTTCTCCTCAACCATTCTGGCTCGAATCGCCGAGGCATATCCCACGCCGGCGCCAAGCATGATGAGGATGATCATTCCCAATACTCCCAACAGGATGAACTTCGTCCGTTTGGATTTTACGGGCGGTTCTATGTTGTTGGATTGACCCATATCAGGGGGTAGCACTGCCAAGTCGGCGGCGTAATTCGATTCATCCGATGAGCTGACGTTTGGCAGCGGTAAAGTTTGTGATTTAGCTTTCCTGGAGGGTGCAACTGGAATTGTAGCATCGTCATGAACAGAAGGCTTAACCGAAGAACCCCTTCTTTTTTTCTCAGGGTTGGTCTGCACCACCACCGTCTCATCTGCAGAAATGTTCAGCAGTTGTTGATCGCTGAGTTCTACCTTGCCAACGTCAACTTTGACAGGAACAGTGGCTGCAGACGCTTCGATTGAATCGGCGAGGTTGGATTTCACTTTTCGTTGAGGAGTTTTCTTAACGGGTAGGGCAACGGTTTCTTCTGAAATCGATTCAACGACGGGTTGAATGGCTTGGATAGGTTGAGTATTCCCGTCAGCGATGGCATCAGATGGTTGTTGAGTGTTCTCTTTATTAGTTTTTGACATAAGCAGTATTATACCTCAGCCAGCAGGTGCTTCAAGTTTTCAATCAGTTTTCGATTTTTAATTTCTATAATCTGGCAAGCAATTTTATTTCCTTCCAGATGAAGGGCAGGCAGAGGAGTACTCCTGCCGCCATGGGCAGCGTACTGGCAAACAACGGATGTACTCTTGGTGTAAGTAGTGTCACACCGAACCAGGTTACGGCTCCAGTGAGAATCAGCGCGAGCAATGCACGCCATACAGTAGAGCCCGCCTTGAAAGAAACCCAACCTGTTCTGAAAAGCAGCAAGAGCAGTACCAGTGCTTCAAGCGAAAATACAATTGAATCGGTAAGGGCGATTCCTGGCGCACCAAGCGGTCGAAAGAGAAGCGAGCCGAGAGTCGCGTACAATACCACATTGCCTGCCGCTGTAGCCAGAGGATACCAGGCACTTTGTACAGCATAGAAAGCGCGGGCGCTGACTTCTTTAAGCGAGTGCCCGAAAAGCCCTAACATGAATGCGGCCGTGACCCAATTGAGCAGGCTTGTGCCGCCTTCACCGAAGTCAAACGCGATGCCGAGTAAAGGCTTGAGACCCAAAGAGAAGGCCGCAGCCAGCGGCAGGGTAAGCGCCAGCAAAACCTTGAAGGCTTTTTCAATTGCCTCACTGAAAGCCTGCTTGTCCTCTCTGCTGAAATGTTCTGATAGGGTTGGAAGCATGGCAGTGCCTATGGCGGTGCCGATGAGCGTCTCTGGCACCTGTTGAATCATCCAGCCGTAAGTGAGCGCGGTAACTGCTCCGGGAGCCAACCTTGACGCGAGATTGTCACGAATGAGAAAAATTAATTGAATGAAAAACATGGTTAACAAACGGGGTCCCATCAGGCGCAAGACTTTTACCACGTCTGCATCACGCCAATTTAGGCTGGCGCTCCACTTAAAGTGAAATTTCACCAATCCGGGGATTTGAATCGCCAGGTGCAATGCTGCACCAATGATCACCCCATACACCAGTCCATGCACGCCCAAGCCGAAAGCGGGCAGCTGGAAACCGCCGATGGTGTAGCCCTGTTCGGGTGAAAGAATGGTGACTCCTATGATTTGCCCGATGTTATAGAAGAGGGGTGCCATGGCCGGCAGGAGAAAGTGCTGGTTGGCTTGCAGCCCAGCCATCACCAACCCGCTGATTGAAAAGATGAGGGTGGCGATGAGGTTGAGCCGCATCAAGTTGATGACCATGTGTTGTTGTTCAGCACCAAAGCCTGGCGCGATTCCAAATTCCGCTTTGACCATAGGCGTGGCAAAAATTGCCACGATGATCGCCAACAGAACGGTTACTAAAAATGCCAGGTTGGCAATTCGGCTGAAGAGCAGCCAGGCGGGTTTTTGCCCTGCTTTCGTGAGCACCTCTGTCAGCACTGGAATAAAGGCAATGGCCAGTGCACCGCCGGAAATTAGGGCAAAAAGCAGGTCGGGAATATTATTGGCAACATTAAAAGCATCCAACTCTGCCGAGAGCCCAAATTGGCGGGCGATGAGTATTTGGCGCACAAATGCCAGCACCTTGTCAAGGAAAAAGAAGCCGGCAAGGAGGAGCGAGATTTTGGATAAGCGAGAAAATTTCATCAGGATACCATTAGATTTGATAAATTATGGTAACACAAAATAAACCTAATCCTCATCAAGCGATACAATTTTTTATTAGAAGATGTTTCGCAAATGAGATAACGGAAGGGTGAGAAACTGGCATCTGAGAAATGGTTTTTATAAGTTCGGCTGTTTTAACTTCTCCATCAAGTACAATGAGAATATGCATTGTGATAACAGGAGTAAAACCCAATGACGAAAACCTTTGGAACATTGTATATCGTGGCCACACCGATTGGCAATCTGCAGGATATTTCACTGCGCGCGGTAGAAACTCTACGCATGGTAGATGCTGTGGTCTGCGAAGAACTAAAACCGGGGAGCACGCTATTGAAGAAGTTGGAAATTTACGGTAAAGAGTTGGTGCTGCTTAACGAACATAATGAAGCAGAAGTAGCTGCCAACCTGTTGCCGCGGCTGCTGAACGGAGAATCTCTGGCGTTGATCTCGGATTGTGGCACGCCTGTTTTTTCGGACCCCGGTGCGTATCTCATTCAATTGGCATCCAGCTCGGGGGTGCGGGTATCACCGGTGCCGGGGGCGTCTTCTCTGATGGCTGCATTGTCTCTGTTGGATGTAAAGCTCAACAAGTTTCTGTTCGCGGGTTTTTTACCTCGCGATCCGCAAAAACGTAAACAGGAGTTGTCTCATTACCGCGCTTTTCGAATCCCGTTGGTGCTCATGGATACCCCATATCGGTTGGCAGCGCTGTTGGAAGATGTGGCTGCGGTTTTTGGCAAGGGGCAGTGGGTAATGGTGGCGTTTGATCTCACCTTGCCAGGCGAAGCGGTGTATCGCGGGGAGGTAAGTGAGGTGGCGCGCCAGGTGCAGGGGAAAAAGGGAGAATTCGTGCTGGTGGTGGGACGGTGACCACGGTATTTCTAATGAACCGGCTGGGCATGATCCTATGGTTTTCGTTTTATTTAATCGTTAATAAACAGCCTCGCTTGACTGTGAATCCATGGTAGAGAAGCGTAAGCCATCGATTTTCACACAGCGCCAACCCCTGCTACTGCAGTTAGGCAGCAGCGTCTTTTTTGGACTGATTTGGTTTTTGCTGTTGTTTGGCCCGCAAACATTAAACCCGACTTATGTTGATTGGATTTATGTCTCCGGCACAGATCTGTTTCAACACCAGAATGGTTGGGAGTGGTTCCGTCAGGAAGCTTGGAGACTGCCATTGGGCAGTATTCAGGCGTTTGGCTACCCATTCGGAACGACAGTCAGTTTCACCGATTCGATTCCCTTGTTCGCCTTCGTCTTCCGCTTATTCTCTTTCCTGCTGCCGCCGGACTTCCAATATTTGGGTTTATGGATACTCGTTTCATTAATGGGTCAGTTTTTCTTTGGCATGCTCATTGTTGGAGAATTCACAAAGTCGTACATAAAAATGATACTTGGGGCGTCTCTTCTGGTGCTCTCCCCAGTCTTGATTAATCGCGTTTTCTTCCATAATTCATTAACTGCTCAATGGATCTTGCTGGCAGGCATTTGGTTTATCCTCGTAGAGTATCGCAGGAAGTTGTGGCGTGGTGCCTGGCTGCTGCTTTTTTCCATCAGCCTGTTGATTCACCTCTACTTTGTGGTAATGCTCTTGCCATTGTGGGCAATAAGCTTATGGCTGCGCTTTTCGAGAGATAAACAGCCAAAGGCAATTATTGTGGATATTCTCGCAGTTACTGTTGTGGGGTTGTTTATCAGTTTCTTGATTGGCTTATTCAGCCTATCACTGGGTGATTTGCTGGGCGAAGGTTATGGCTTCTACTCATGGAACCTGAATGGATTCATCAACCCCGGGGAGTATTCTGCCGTGTTGCCAGGGTTGCCGCTTGGCACAGAGGGACAAACTGAGGGGTTCAGCTACCTTGGATTGGGGAACCTCATTCTTCTTCCTCTTGGGTTGTTCTTCTTCCTTAAGGAAGGACGATTAACAAAGGCATGGAAACTGATGGTGCCTGTTTTGCTGGTTTGCCTTTTATTCCTTCTCTTTGCGCTTTCGAACCGCGCTTTTGTAAATCAGCATTCCTTGTGGGATTTTCAATTGCCTAAAAAAATCGAAATAAGTTTCGCCTTGTTCAGGGCATCGGGCCGGTTCATCTGGCCGGTTTACTATGTGATTGTATTGTTTAGCCTGTTGAATCTCGTCGAGAAAAAGAATTGGGTCATTCCATTCCTTCTTGCGGCGCTGCTCCTGCAGTTCTTTGACCTTCAGCCGTTGATTTCCTCAAAGCATATCCCCGCATCGTTACGCTATCAATCGCCACTGCAATCGGAATTCTGGAACGAAGCGGCGCAGGTGAATCAACATGTTGTGCTGCTGCCCGCAGCCAAGGCGCATTCTATTTATCAACCGTTTTCATTGTATGCCCGCAAGAACCATTTGACACTTAACTGGGGATATTTTTCGCGCGCTAATCTGGGAGCGATCAAAGACCATGGTGATCAACTTTGGAACGATATCCTTATCGGTCAGGCGGATGAAGAGACGCTCTTTATCCTTTGGGATCCTGACTGGGAGCTGGTTGTAGGCGGAGCAGCGGCGGATCAGCTTGTTCTATGCGAGGTGGATGGGTTCCTGGTAGGGCTGGCACCGCAAAACGCAATCTTTACTTCAGCCACTCAATTGGAAGAGCGATGCATGTTCCCCTAAGTGCCAGACGCGGGTGAATTTGTAAATTTAGCTGATTTATCCCCCAATTCCGCGATTTTCTTATCGATTATTTCTTCCATTGACTTAATTATTGGCAATAGATCTCTACCACATGGTTGTTTATCAGCAGTTAGCGTTTCCGCAGGTGGAGGGACTAAATTCTTGCCACATACAGTACATTGCCATTCGTTTCCATCAGCGACAACATCCTTTATTGGATCCATTCCAGAAATTTCGATGTAATAACTGATTTTTTCTACCAGAGCTTTCCAGTCGGGGTGAAATACTCTATATCCCATCCCACAAGAGCATTTCACAAAGGTTAAAACGCCAGCATATTTCCCAGAAACAAATATATTAGGTGTACCTGGTCCATACTTCTCGATCATGTATTTATCGATGTCAGCTAGTGAAGAGTCCTTCTTTTCTAAACATTCTTCAAGATCTTTAGTCGTCATTCCTTGAATATGCCAACCCATCGAAATCGGTTGAAATATTTCCGTACCACATTGAGAACAAAAGAACTTACTATCTATTTCTGATAAACAATCCAAATCTCCCTTTGTCCTTAATAAGACTTCAAGCCAGAATCTTTCTCCCTGCGTGCATCCTATCGGGAGGGCGATAAATCTCCTCCCACAATCACAATTTCCTTCAATAACCTTGGTGATTGTTATTCCGTCTTTATCTTCGAACACGAAGGTATCGTTATGTGCTATTGTTGGAGTGGACTTATTACCGAATCCGGAGTAAACAGGCATATTCGCTCCATCTCTGTTTGAAAGATATTTTGATTATACGATAGATTTTAGATGAAAATACCGATGCC
>JAGOVY010000147.1 GCA_018060515.1 Anaerolineaceae bacterium
GCTTGATAATTGAAGGGCATCGTGTTGGTTTATTGATTTATTGCTTTCTTTTTCTTGCCGATTTGCTCATGAAAACCCCTGCCAGCGCCATGGCAGCAGGAATTTGAACGGATTTGCAGATTTCCCAATCGGGCAAGGAAATGTCGGGCCACTGGAAATCAGGTCGGTCAGGTCTGGAAGGAGGAACTCGTGTGGGATCGGGTGGCGGCAAAGCGGTAGCTTCCGCTGTTGCTGCAGGCACTTCCGTGGGCTGCAGTTTTTCAGATGGTTTGCTCAGGGCAAAAAACAAGATGATGCCTACAAGCGCAACAAAAAGCAAGGTGAGCAGTGTGGTAATCACTGTGTTGTTTTTCTTTTCAACCGGCACCTGAACTACAGGTACCTGAACCATCGGTACGGTCGGCTGCATCCCTGGAGAGACAAAGGCAGGTGCACGAAAGCCAGCGGTGAGCGCAGCGTTGAACATATCCGTAGTTTGAAAACGATCTACCGGATTGTTTGAGAGCGCTTTGAAAATCACTTTTTCAACGTCAGCAGGAATATCGGGACGCAAGGAACGCGGCGAAATAATCCTCTGCGGGTTTGGCGGCGCGCCGGTTATGAGTTCATAGACCAGCACTCCCAGGGAATAAACATCTGCACGAGCATCAACAGAAAGATTATTGCGTACCTCGGGGCTGTCATATGGATCGATCCCACTCAGGTCGGTTGTTTTAACAAGCCCGAAATCACCCAACAAAGCTTTGTTCTTTTCATCAAGGTAAATATTTCTGGGGTTGATATTCAGGTGAACATAGCCGAACTGGTGAATGTAACCAAGCGCTGAACTCAAGTCAGAAACCAACCCAAGCATGGGCTCGCGCTGGTTGAACCAGTGCTTGTTATCTTGAAGCCTGCCATTCACACCATACAAAAATACACGATAGTGAATTCCGTTTTCAACCCCAAAATCAAAAAACTGGGCAATGTGAGGGTGATGGATTTTCGCTGCAATATCGTTTTGAGCCAGAAACCTTCTCAAGACAGCGTCGTTATTAAGGAAAGCTTGCTTTAACACATTGATTACCACATAGCGATTTATAGCGGGATTGAAACCTTTATAGATCTCCGTGCCTGCTGTTTCGTCAATGAGTTCGATGATATGGTACTTTCCTAATGACTTGCCGATTAAATCATACATATCGCAACCCTCCCACAATTTATCATGATTGAATAAATCATAACATCAAAAATGACTCGCATACTATCATTTACCGTTAATTATCAAACAATGTTTGATGACCTACATGGAAAACCCATACCGGTCAGCCACTATGTTAATATCGTGGGAAAAATTCTTCTAACGTAAATCGCTCGATTTTGATTGATTAATGGGATAATCTATGTGAAGCCGGGTGCAGCATAGCAGACCGTGCAATATAGATTGCATCTGTTGGGCACAAAGTGAGTAAATCACACGATAGCATTCTTTTTAAATTTTAATAGTAAGAGGATAACCTTATGTCAAATGTCTTGGTCGACCTGATCCCTTTTATCATTGGCGGTATGGTAGTTCCTGTGCAGTTAATCATCATGTTGATGTTGCTAAAGAATCCCCAAAACGGCACCCAAAAAGGGCTGCTCTTCTTTACTGGATTAACGGTGGTTCGTCTTCTCCAGGGTATTGTCTTTGGTTTGATTCTAAACATTGGCGCATCTGGTAAAAATGAAGATGGAAAGGGAGTGATTGTTTCGACCCTTTTATTGGTTTTAGGGATTTTGTTACTGATTTCTGCCTACAAAAAGTTTACGAAACAACCAGATCCGGAAGATGAAACTCCTAAATGGATGGAGAATGTGGTTTCGGCATCAGGTTTTCGTACTTTCTTATACGGTATCCAACTGCCGTTAATGTCCCCCAAGTTGTGGGTATTTATGTTAAGCGCGATCGGTACCATTGCCGTCGCGCAACTGGGACCCACGATAAGCTATTCAACATTTTTGGTTTTTGTTTTGCTCACCCAGGCCATATTATTATTATTGGTGATGATTCGCTTGTTATTACCAAAGAATGCTGTTTCGATATTAACCTCTGCCTCAACATGGTTGGCGAACAACAACCGTACGATTATGATTGTTTTCTCATTGGTCTTCGGAATTTACTTTACATACCAGGGCATTTACGGCTTGACCGCTTAAGCTCGCCGCACATGTAATAAATCCTGCGTCGGCTTGCGACCATTGAAATTACAAGAATTTGATGGTTTACTCACCGCCTCCTTGAAGTATCATTCAAGAGGATGATACTTATTGGTTGCTGGTAACAAACAGCGCACTCTGCTATTATGAATCACAAACAGAGGAACTACTAAGAACACGATAACTCACTTAAAAAGGGTACCTCATTATGACGCTCTTGTCAGAAATCATGGAACAACCGGAAAGAGTCGACGGTTTATTTGAAACACAGCGTAAACATATCGAAGCGATAGCTCAGGAGATTAAGCGCAGAAAGGTGCGCTACATTTACCTCGCTGCACGTGGGACCTCTGACAATGCCGGCAGATATGCCAAATATCTCTTGGGTGCGACGAACGGAATTCCGATCGCTCTGGCGGCCCCTTCGCTCTTTACCTGTTATAGCCAACCGCCACGTTTGCAAGATGCCCTAGTTATCGGGATATCGCAATCAGGGCGTTCTCCTGATATCGTCAATGTGCTTGATGAAGGCAACAAGCAGGGTTGTCTGACACTGGCGATCACCAACGACATTAATTCACCTCTGGCAAAGTCGGCTAACCTTACCCTGGATATTTGCGCGGGTGAAGAAAAATCCATTGCTGCTACCAAAACCTATACCGCTCAATTAATGGCTGTTGCCATGCTTTCTGCGGCTCTCTCCATGAATCCGGGGCAATGGGAAGATTTGACTAATATTGGCCGCTGGATGAAAGAAACACTCCAATTACACGACAAGATTGCTGAGATTTCAAATAGGTTCCGCGATTTGAATCGGACAGTGGTTCTGGGACGCGGTTTTAACCATTGCACCGCCTTTGAGTGGGCGATCAAACTAAAAGAAATGACGTATGTCTTTGCCGAAGCATATTCATTTGCCGATTTTCAACACGGCCCGATTGCGATTGTAGAAAAAGATTTTCCGATCATGGTGGTTTCACCACAGGGGGTGATATCGGCTGCCTTCTTGGAGCTCATTAAAACCCTTCATAATGAATTTCAGGCGAATTTGGTAATCATTTCAAACGACCAGGAAACGCTCAGTTATGCTCATAGCCCGCTGCCAATCCCCGCAGGTATCCCTGAATGGCTCACGCCATTGG
>JAGOVY010000148.1 GCA_018060515.1 Anaerolineaceae bacterium
GAATGCACACAGCAGCAACACGAAAATGGGGAGAGCGGCTTTGGTTTTTGGACTGTTTATGCTCCTTATCATCCTGCTATTGGTAGCTGGGCCGTTCTTGCCTCTTATCTCAGAGTATGCTTTACCGTTGGTGGGTGTGTTATTTTTTGTTGGAGGCGTGACGAGCGGGAAGGTTTCAGGCGCTGGCTGGCGGCGCATTGGTGCGGCGCTCAAGGAGGGTATTCTTGGGCTGGCACCGGGCATCCCATTGATTTTGATGGCAGCCAGTACCAAACATATTGTATCTTCCGGTAAGGTGATTGACACCATCCTGCATAGTTCCTCCACCCTGCTGCAAAACACCACCCCGCTTTCCGCAGTTTACGTCATTTTTCTTCTGGCATTGATGGTCGAGTTTTTCGTGGCATCCGCTGGCGCCAAAGCCGTGCTGATGATGCCCATCCTTCTGCCACTGGCTGACCTGGTGGGTGTAACCCGGCAGCTTACAGTCAGCGCTTATTGCTTTGGCGATGGGTTCACCAATCTCGCCTATCCTACCAATGCCGTTCTGCTCATCTGCCTGGGTTTGGCTTCGATCAGTTATGGCAAGTGGATGCGCTTTACGGCGAAACTTTGGTTGGTCATCCTGCCTCTGGTTGCATTGTTCTTGTGGGTCGGCTCCTTAATTGGCTTCGGACCGTTTTAGTAATTAAGTTGTAATCGCTTCCTCCAGCTTTTACCTACCGGAGAGCATTAATTTGCTCCGGGGAAAATGTTTCCGCTTTGTATAAAAAGAGATATAATCAAAGAACAAATGTTCTGTATTTATTGACTGTTGAATAAACAGAGGTTACCTGCACCCTTTACTACCGGAGAACTCCCCTATGACACGCCTGCTTTATCTGCCTGATGACTCGACGCTGATACAGCTCGATGTTGATCTAAACCCTGCTGATTTGGTGACTGCGATCAACGCTGGTTTGCGCCCTTTACCTCTGCTGCGCTCAGCCCCAAACGGGCGCTTATTTGCCTGTCAGATGAATGCAACGGTCATTGTTGCTCCACAGCGTCTGCCTGGGCGTCCAGCTACCAAACTAGCCCATGCTGACCTGACGCAGCGCCAAAAGCAGGTGCTTGAACTGAGCACGCGCGGTTTTAACAGCACAGAAATCGCCGATATGCTCAATCTCTCACGGAGGGCGGTGAATTATCATCTCAGCCAATTGCGCGTGCGGATTCGCGGCGAGCTTCCCGCTATCATGAAATCTAATTTTGAGGAAAATGAACAACTTTTATAAAGACGCCCGCCGCCAGACCTGATACAAACCCAATTTCTCCCCTTTGCCATCAGAGGGATACTCAGCGAGCACTTCGCAATTTGCGTTTTCTGCAAGGCCGCGCAACTCCTCGCTTGTAAACAGGTGAACATAACGCAACCCGGGTGCGGCAGAGTCGCTGCCAGGTTGGAAGCGCCAATCTAATAACGCGTCCCCTTCTTCCACATCTCCTTCAGATAAGCCTGCGAGATGCCAGGGCTGCACACGGGCCATTAATTTTGGGCTATGCTGAAATTGCCAGACGGAATGAATAAAAAGTGCACCTGGCTTGATAAGCCGGACGATTTCATTAATCAGTTGGTTTCGTTGTGCCTGCCCTGGGATGTGGTGCAGCACTGCAAAACAAACCGCGCCATCATATTGAGAGCGCGAAAGAGTTTTTCCCCAGCCTGTATTCAACAAATCTGCCTGGCTGAAGTCAATGGTTAACCCCTCAACTGGCAACAAACCCGCCACGAGTTTGCTTGCTTCTTCGAGCAAGGCTGAGCTGAAGTCAATACCCGTGTATGTTCCTTTCAGCCCCGCTTGCTGCCAAGCCTGCGCCAATGTCCCTCCTCCGCAGCCGATATCCAGCCAGTTACCATCGTGAATCCACTCGCTCAACGCCAGCCTCACCCCGGGCTGTACACGGTGGCGCGTCTGTGCGAAGGCGTGACCGAAACTCTGGTAGAATTCCCTATTGATCGTCAATAATTGTTGAACCACTTCTGGGTGCATAAACTCATTATACCTGCCGATGAAAAGAACTGAACTGATTGAGAGCTGGCGAAACGCCAGACAATATACTCCCGAACAACTGCAACAGGCGAAAATTGTGCTTGAGGATATCCGTGCGGGGATTAGAATCGACCGCGCACTTCGCTTGCACCCCATGCCGGATGGCAAACTCATCGCCAAGCATATTCTAGTGGCAGCCTATCGTGACCTGGTTGCGGAAGGCGAATGGGCTGAAGATGCTGCATTTCTGGCACGCATTCGCATGAAACCCGTACGTACTCTTTCAGGGGTGACGACGGTGACTGTGTTGACCAAAGAAGCTCCCTGCCCGGGCGAATGCATTTTCTGCCCAACCGAAGATCACATGCCAAAAAGCTATTTGGTTGATGAACCCGGCGCTGCACGCGCTTTCCAGAACAAATTTGACCCCTTCAACCAGGTTAACTCGCGCATTCGCGAATACGAGGCTGTGGGTCATCCCAACGACAAAATAGAGCTGCTCGTGCTGGGCGGCAGTTGGAGCTGTTACCCTCGAGCTTACCAGGAATGGTTTATCCGTCGCTGCTTTGACGCCATGAATGCCGACAGTACGCCACCAGGTGAAGAGCCTGTTGAGGTTGCTGAACCGCCTGCCAGTATGCGCTCGCCAGCGGGGTTGGAAAAGCTGCACCGCGCCCATGAACGCAATGAAAATGCACAGCATCGCAATGTTGGGTTGGTGATTGAAACCCGGCCTGATGAAATAGATCGCGACGAGCTGGTGTGGCTGCGTCAACTGGGGGTTACCAAGGTGCAAATGGGCGCGCAAAGCCTGGATGACCGCGTATTAGCGTTAAACCTTCGCGGGCATACCTCCGCCGACACGCTGCAAGCGGTTTCTTTGCTGCGGGCGGCAGGTTTTAAGATTGTGCTGCATTGGATGCCCAACCTGCTTGGGGCTACACCAGAATCAGACCGCGCTGACTTTGCCAGATTGTGGACTGACGGTTACGCACCCGATGAAATTAAAATTTACCCTACCCAATTGCTTGAATCCGCAGAACTTTATCATTATTGGCGCAGGGGCGAGTACATGCCTTATTCGACAGAAGAGCTTATCGCATTAATCGCCGATATCAAACCGCTCATCCCCGAGTACTGTCGCGTCAACCGCGTCATTCGCGACATTCCATCGTTCCATGTGGTGGAGGGAAACCGGCGCACCAGTTTGCGGCAGGATGTACACCGTGAGATGCTGCAGCGTGGAACAACGTGCCGCTGCATCCGTTGCCGCGAGGTAAAA
>JAGOVY010000009.1 GCA_018060515.1 Anaerolineaceae bacterium
CAGCTTGTGCGCCGCGGTCGCCTTCCTCCTGGCGCGAGATGATCACCCAATCAGATGGATACAATAAACGAATGCCGGCTGCATTATCCTGGAAGACCAGCGCTTCAAAGCTCAACTCCGGCACGGCGGATTCTTCAGCATTTGGCGCGATGTCCGTTCCACTTTCAAGAGCCGCAGAACAGGCAGAAATAAGAATTAAAAGCGTTAACATCAGCGCAAAAAAAACAAATCTAGTAAGCTTCATCGTCATCACCTCCGCTTGCAGACTGCCTCCACAATTCATGTTCAGCCGTTTGCTGGTTCGATTTTAACCCCTTTTTATCTTATATTTATTAAATGAAAAAATTACAGCTTCCTGAAAAGTGCTTTGCTCCACAACGCCTTCAGGCTATAATCCATTTGGAGGGCTTATTATGAGCGAGACGAGGTTAGAACGGCTGTTGAGTTTGATGCGCGAGCAGAGGCTTGATGCGGTTGTAATAAACCCAGGCTTTTCTCTCACTTACCTTACCGGGCTGCATTTCCATCTGATGGAGCGCCCGACCCTCCTCATCATCACGAGAGACCACCAGCCCACGTTGGTTCTGCCTGAGCTTGAGCGGGGAAAAGTGGCTGCAGCGCACATCTCAATTGCGCCAGTTACTTACAATGACGACCCCGCCAGTTGGCCGGAAGTTTTTGCTCAAGCCTTGGGGTCACTCGCATTAAAACATGCCCGCATCGGGGTTGAGCCCACTCGCCTGCGCTTCCTTGAATCCTCATTTTTACAGAACGCCGAGCCCAGTATTACGCTGGTTTCTGCGGAAAAAGTGTTTGACGAAATACGTCTTTACAAAGACGCAGATGAAATCAGCGAAATTCGCCGCGCGGTGGATATCGCGCAGCGTTCGCTGCTGCAAGTGTTGCCCATGGTAAAACCCGGGGTCGCAGAAAAAGAAATCGCCGCCGAACTTGCCATCCAACTGGTGCGCAATGGCTCCGATCCTGAACTTCCTTTTTATCCAATTGTTGCCGCAGGTCCAAACAGCGCCAACCCTCACTCCGTGCCCTCCGAGCGAGCATTATGCCAGGGCGATCTGCTGGTCATTGATTGGGGCGCCCGTTCCAATGGGTATTGTTCCGACCTGACGCGCACCTACGCCATCGGCAGCCTTGAGGCTGATCTGGAAAAAATCCATAAAATAGTGCAGCAAGCCAACAATGCCGGCAGGGCCGCTGGAGCACCGGCAGTTGCTGCTGGCGAGGTAGACCGCGCCGCCCGCGATGTGATCCAAAGCGCAGGTTTTGGGGATTACTTTACCCACCGAACCGGTCATGGCTTTGGCCTTGAAGACCACGAACCTCCTTATATTTTTAAGGGGAACCACCAAAGGTTGGAAGCTGGCATGACTTATACGGTTGAACCAGGGATCTACATCCCCGGAAAGGGTGGAGTGAGAATCGAAGACAACATGCTGATCACTCACAACGGCTGCGAAACCTTAAGTGACCTGCCGCGCAACCTGGTTTTTCTCTAATTTCGGAAGAGGAGCTGGTGATGACTGGAAATTTAATTATGGCTTCTGCCGAACCCTTTTTTATCCCGCGGGGTCATACCGGGTGCCTGCTGATTCACGGCTTCACTGGAACACCCAAAGAAATGCGCATGTTAGGCGATTCACTGGCTGAGGCAGATTATACCGTCCTCGCACCCCGCCTTTTTGGGCATGCCACCTCGCCTGAAGATTTGATGCGGTCTCGTTACACAGATTGGATTGGTACAGTCGAAGATGGTTTGAACCTGTTGAAAGGCTGCACCGAGCAGCAGGTTGTCATGGGGCTTTCCATGGGCGGCGTTTTAGCTCTGATCGCCGCTGCCCGCTATAATTTTGCTGCTGCTGTTGCATTCTCCACGCCCACTTCTTTACCACAAGACCCTCGTTCGGCGTTTTTGCCGTTGATTGCGGGGTTGAACCTGCGCATCGAAAAAGGGACTCCAGACTGGCGCAACCCCGATGCCGCAAAAGACCATCAAGATTATCCGTACTATCCCAGTCGCTCAATCCTCGAGCTGAGTAGACTGATCGCGCTGATGCATGACGAACTGGATAAGATTTCCATCCCCGTGCTGTTGGTACAATCCAAAGCCGATACATTTATCCCAACTGAAAGCCTCGACACAATCTATCGTGAAATCCAGAGTGCGAAAAAGGAGAAATTCTGGGTTCAAGATAGCGGGCATGTGATCATCCGTGAACCTGAACGGGAGCTTATTTTTACTCAGGTAAAAACCTTTTTAACCAGGCATTTGACAAATAAATGAACCGCAACCTCCTGCTCGTCTCCATTTCTCTCTTTGCATGGGGATTGGGAGAAGGTTTGTTCATCTACTTTCAACCCCTTTACCTACAGGAATGGGGCGCTGACCCGTTGATGATTGGTGCTATCTTCGGCGCAATGGGGATTGCAATGGCGCTGTTTCAAACGCCAGCCGGTATGCTTTCTGACCGGGTCGGCCCGCATTCGATTATGCTGGCATCGTGGCTTCTCGGAACCATGGCAGCCTGGATAATGGCTTTGGCAAAAAGCCTGCCGATGTTCGTAGGCGGATTGATTCTGTTCGGGTTGGTGAGCTTTGTGCTGGCGCCGATGAGCAGCTACATCACCAGCACACGCGGCAATTGGAGTGTCGGCAGAGCGCTCACTTTTTCGGCCGGTTTTTACAACCTTGGCACCGTCATCGGTCCTATTTGCGGCGGTTTAATCGCAGACCGGCTCGGCTTGCGCTCGGTTTACCTGATCGCAGCCATAATCTTCATCATCTCGACGATCATCGTCCTCTTCACCACAAAAACCGCTGAAAAGCACCCTGAAGATGAGCCCGCCGCTAACAACACTGGATTTTTGAAAAATACTCGTTTTCTCGTTTTCATCGGCGTTTCTCTGATTACATTTTTCGCGCTGTATCTGCCACAACCCTTAACGCCAATTTTTCTGCAGAACCAGCAAGGCTTTTCGCGCACCATGATCGGCATCTTCGGCGCCATCGGCAGCCTGGGAAATGCGGTGTCGACGCTCGCGCTTGGCAGCGTTGCCCCTGCATTGGGGTTTCTCATCGGGCAAGCCTGGGTGTTGTTGTTTTCCATCATATTTTTACTTGCCAAACAACCCATCTGGTTCGGAATCGGATATTTTTTCATTGGCGGCTACCGCTTGAGCCGCTCAATGGTTTTGGCAATTGCGCGCACAATGGTGAACCCGCGCCAGACAGGACTGGCATACGGTATGGTGGAAACTGCCAACGCCATAGCGGTCGTCCTCGCACCTCTGTTGGCAGGCGTGCTTTATAATGACAATCCGATGTCAATGTACATCGTCGCGATCTTGCTGATCTCGGCAACCATCATTTTAAATTTACTTGGAGTTATTACCCAAAGACGGAAGAAGGTTAGCGTTTATGAAACTTGATGTCTTATGTTTAGGCCCGCTGCGCAACAACGTCATCATCCTTTCGGATGATGTAACCGGTAAAGCATTGGTGTTTGACCCCTCTTTTGATTCAGAAGAGGTGCTTGAGATCGTGAAATCTCGCAATCTCACGGTGGAATCGTTGCTCTTTACACATGGCCACTTTGATCATTTCGCCGGACTCGCCCACCTGATTGCCAACCTCTCCCCGCGGCCTAAGGTAGGGCTGCACAAGGCTGAGCTACCGTTATGGCAGGCAGCCGGCGGGGCCGCTCATTGGCAGGTGGATATCCAAACGCCGGAGGATCCGGATTTCTGGCTGGAGGAAGGCGTGGATCTAAACTTTGGCGCTGAGAAGATTCAAGTCAGGCATACGCCAGGTCACTCACTGGGCTCGGTTATCTTCTACCTGCCATGGATGAACACAGCAGTGGTAGGAGATCTCATTTTTAAGCTTGGGGTCGGACGCACCGACCTGCCGGGCGGTGATTTCTCGATGCTGCAGAACAGTATTCTGACCAAAGTGTTCACCCTCCCGCCAGCAACCGTGCTCATCTCCGGACACGGCCCTTCAACCACCGTTGCCGATGAGATGGAGATGAACCCTTATGTCAACCTCGCGGGATAAACCTTCTCAGCGCAAACTGCTGCTGGGCTGTTATACTTAAGTCAATAATGGTACGGTTTGTAAAGCCTGCTTTTATCGCACTCGTTTTCATTACGCTGTTGGCGCTTATCGGTTGTCAACACCAGGCAGCGGTGCTACCCTCGCTGCTGCCCATTTCCCCTACGCTCACCCCTTTCCAACCGCTGCTTCCCGCAGCCACAGCCCCGCCCGCACCCACTGAGGTTGATCTGCCTGCCAATACCGCTGAGCCTATTGCGGCTGAGGGTGAAGAGAGCCTGACCGCCGAAGCCGATGAGCCTCTTGAGGTTAACTCCGATGCCGCCCAGGCAGAAGTGGTTGCGGCTGGCGAGGTTACCGTGCCCGTGCTTTTGTACCATCATGTTTCTGATACGATCGACACGCAGTATTCGGTCAGCACAGCGGCATTAAATGAGCAAATGGCGTGGCTCTACAACAATGGGTACACTACCCTCACTGTTTCTGACCTGGCGCATCTGATTCGTGAAGGCGGTGCGGTTCCACAACGACCAATTGTGATTACTTTCGATGATGGCTATTATGATGTTTACGAAAACGCCTATCCGATCTTAGAGCAATACGGATATTTTGCCACTTTCTTCATCATTGGAGAGACCGTGGACGCGCGCGGCAACCTCAGCGCCCAGCAGTTGAAAGAAATGATGGCAGATGGCTGGGAAATTGGCTCTCACAGCATGCACCACATAGATCTGAATGAAGGCTATAACTGGCATGAAGAAATCGTAAGCTCAAAATCACTGCTGGAGAACAAACTGGGGGTGGAGATTGAAACCTTCGCCTACCCCTATGGCTTGGCTGATTCAGGTGTGATTGATTACACCATCAACGCCGGGTACACCTCCGCGGTAGGATTGGGTTCTGAGGTCACACATTACTCCTCCACTTTGTATTATCTAAGCCGCAAGGAAGTGAAGAGCTGGTATGGGCTCGATTTCTTTGCAGACTTCCTCCCTTGGTCGAACTGATTGGTTATAGTCTTACAGTTGATAATGCATAAAAACCAATATTCGTGAAACACTCGCCATCATAAGGCGATAAATTTCTCCAAATTACGAAAATCATCGTGTATAATTAGCACAATTAATGATGCAATTGCAATTTAAATAAAGTTGCCTTGCAGTTTTGTAACCTGATGGCAAACAGCATTGTAATGGGATGGGTTTACGACGCGGATAACTTGTGCATCAGAACTATGAGGGCTGATTTTTAACTTACACGCTGATTACGCACATGGACGTGCGATGAATCTGAAAATTGAATATGTCAACAAAATTGACACACCTGCGACTCAATGTCTTTGGGATTTTACCTGGACATGAGGTTTTTGCGTTATTTGGCATCAATGGTCAGGTCGCTGAACCCTTGAAGGATGGCTGTGCTCAAACAATAAAACCAGAAACCAGAGCGCCAAAATTAGAAAGCCATCTTGCAATTAATTAAGTCATTGTTATCCAAGAGGAGAATTTCACAATGAAAAAAACTACCGGCAAAGTTGTAATCAGCAGCCTGATGGTGTTTGTCTTTTTAATCAGCGCCTTGGTGCCGATGAGTGTTGCGCTTTCTCAAGACGGCGGGGTTGATCCCACCGCACTCCCCACTGAAGAACTGCAGCCCACACCTGAGAGCACAGATGAAGGTGAAAACATCGAACCAACTCTCCCGCCATCTGACCCGCAAATGGACCCAACGCCAGAGCCAACCTCTGAACCAGCGCTTCCGACTGAGGTTCCCAGCCCCACAGCGCCGCCTGATGCCCCGATTGTGCCGGTTGCCGAGTACGAGCCAGAGGATGTTTCTCATCTCATCAACATCAGCGCCACCGTCTCTCAAGACCTTGATGGTGATTACATCTGGGACGAAGTGGCTGATGGAGGCATTATCGACGGTACCGCACCCATCCAAGCGGCTTTCTCCTTTGCCATTCCGGTAAGCGGAGATGGATTTGCTGATGACTACGCCGTCCAACAAGGCGATTACGCCACAGTCCTCCTCAGCAACGCTTTTTCCGTCTACGACGACCTGTATATTCCGCAATACTATGGTGAAACCTACGTCGGTTCGGTTAACATCAGCAGCGATGGCGTCAATACTTATGCCAATATCCTGTTTGATGGGGATGAAGTTATCTTTAATAGCCCGAGCGTTACCGGTGTTTCCGCCTGGTTTTATGCGGATATGTTCTACAACGGTCATGCGGGCAGCGACCCCTGGGGAACTGAGTTGAGAACACTGCTCGACAATAGCTACTATGTGGTGGTCGATTCTGATGAAACCGAATACCGCATCACCGACCTCGCCGCTGAAGCCACACTCGATGGCAACACAAATCGCACCGTGTTGGTTGAAGCCTTCCAAAGCGCCACAATCGCCGGCAACCTGATTACCAGGTATGTCTCATTGGAAAACTATACTTTTGTCTATGACCTTGAACCCTTCGGCGCCTTTATTGAGGGTTCATTCCTGTTGGAAGGCTTGAGCCCCGAGCCCTCTGCGGCGCTCGAAGATTACAATCTTACCTACTCATTCCCTGCCGGAGCAGTCAGCCCCGCGACGATCTCCTTCAATACAGAAGGCTTCGACGGAGCCGGCTTATCAGATATGATGCTTCCTTCTGATATGTCTATTATGCCGTTTGCCATCGGGGATGGCGCTGATGTCACAGCTGTGTTGCAAGGCGCTGGGTTTAGTGCGCTTGTTATGCAAGACCTGGATAATAACAGCACATGGGAGCCTGTGGCAGATGGGGGCACAATTGACGGTACAAAACCCGTTCGCATCGACCTCAACTTCAACATCCCTGTAGAAGGTGACGATCCTTTACCAGCAGAAGTTGTTAAGAAATGGGACTATGCCTTATTCCCGATAAGTACATCTTTTTCCGTTCACGATGCTGCGAACATTCCACTTTTATTTGATGGTATCCCAGTTGGAACAGTTTCATTTGTCACCGATGGCTCAGGCATGACATTTGCCCGGGTTGATTTTGACGGCGAAGATATTATCTTCGAACCATCAGGTGGACAGGCAATTTTTGGTGTGAGTGCCGGGTTCACCGCCTTCCTTGAATATGACGGCCACGAAGGAGGAGATCCCTGGGGCACCCAAGATGTTGAATTGCTCGAGCGAGAGTTCGAGGTGAAAATTGGTACTGACGAGACGACGTACAGCCTCATTAAAACCGCCACAGAACTGACTTCGGACAGAAAGATTCGTTGGAGTGTTGAGATTGATGGCACCCAAACCGTAACAGTTGCCGGGGTTACTCATACCAGACATGTCAGCCTTGAAGGCTATGATTTTGTCGATGACCTGACGGCGGTCGGTGCATACGTCACTGACAGCTTCCAGGTTGGCGGCACTGCACCTACTCCAACAGCCACGCTCACTGGTAATGTCCTCAATTACACTTTCCCCGCAGCCACCACCGGTCCCGTGACCGTTACATTTGAAACGGAAATCCCGGATGACAAGTACTTCGCCAGTGGACCTCAACCGATCACCAATAAAGGCGAACTGTATGATGACACTGAATTAATCACGAGTGGTGAAGTAACGCATCCCTTCACCCCTCCTACCTGGATCACCAAGACAGGTGAGGCTGGCAACGAGGGTGTCGGCGGAGTTTACGACCCCACCAACCGCACCATCACTTGGACAATTGACTTTAACCACGCA
This sequence comes from Anaerolineaceae bacterium, assembly GCA_018060515.1. Taxonomy (GTDB): domain Bacteria; phylum Chloroflexota; class Anaerolineae; order Anaerolineales; family Anaerolineaceae; genus UBA6107. The sequence continues at coordinate 7,790 of JAGOVY010000009.1, forward strand.
GCGACTGCGCTGAATGATGTGCAAATCAGAGACACATTGGCTGCCGGACTAGGCTTTGTTTCTGCTGAATGGTTTACCGACAACAGCGGAACCTGGGTTTCTTCCGGAACATGGGCAAGTGAGCCAACAGATGGTTTATACGATATCGGTGATATCACTCAAAAAGGACGTTTGGTGATTGTCTCACGCGTATTGAATACCGACCCGACAATGGATATCACCACCTATTACAACACTGCTTCCATTATCTCCACTGACTTCCCCCCTGGCACTGGCGGCCCCGGTGAAATTGGAATTGCTGAGGGAGGAACAGGAGTTGGCGTTCCCATTGGCTTCACGGCTCTTACCAAGAGCGGAACACGCCTGACACCGAATATTGACCGAAAAATCTTATGGACGGTAAGTTTCGACCCGCGCGGTCAGACGATTGACAATCTCAAGATCTACGACCTCATCGTATATGGTAATTCCTTTAGCTGCGGCAGCGTCACTGGTATTCCAACTGGGGTCACCTGTGCCAACCTCACCCCCCGATATGGGCAGCAATATGTGGCGGGTACCTTCGCACCTGTCACTGGCGTAACAGCTGGATCAGTAACAGTCCTGCCAATCTCACAGGCAGGTACTCAAATAGCTGACCTGCTGGAAGTAACCCTTCCGAACAGCGGTATCAGTTCCTTCACCTTCCAAACCCAGGTGCTTGACCCCGCGATTTTCGCGGCGAACGGTTCCGCCAACGCCCGCAATACCGCAACCCTGATTCAATTCAACAGCGCGGGTGTCGGTACAACCATCACCTCCGCAAGCGCGGCTGTTCCTTTCGAGAGCAGCATTTTGGCGAAGAGACTGCTTCACCGCGATGAAGTTCCAAAGGCATACACTGCCATCAACCCCAACAATACCACCTCTAACGCCGCCGAAGGATTCAACTACCTTGAGAAAGCAGCAATCTTCCAACTGCGGGTCAATGCAGATGGCTTGGATTGGGCAAGCATACTCAACGGTCAAGGTGTACCTTTGGGCGATGTAACCGTTACAGATACCCTGCCAGCGGGTTGGGAGTTTATGACCTTCTCCAATGGCGCTCAATACCTCATCTACCCGGCTGGCGGAACCACACCGGTATCCGTTACCGGGCTTTCAGCCTCGTTTAGCGGCCAAACTGCAACGTTTACATTTAACGATTTGGATCAAGCTTATTGCATCCTGATCAAAGCCAGACCCAATGACGCCACCCTTACAGACTACTTGCTAAGTAGTACACAACCCTTCACCAGAACAAACAACGTTAACTTGCGCGTTCCGAGTTGGGATGGAGTCAATGCATCGCGGAACGTGAGTGTCAATACACGTGCCTTAATCAAGAGCGCAATTGAAACAGCGGATGGCGCGATTCAATGGAACATCCTTTACAACCCTTACGACCTGGTGATTGGCAACCGGCTTGAGGATAAGCTGCCCGATGGTATTGACTTGCGCATCGATTCAACCGGCAGTTTGATATTGACAGGAAATATCATTGCTACTGAACTTGCAATCAATGCTGATGGCACCTTCACGGATGTCGGCGCTGTAACACTCGTACAAGGTGAACCACTCGCTGGGAATATTTCGTACAATAACAGCACCCGAACGCTGACTTTTCACGTGCCAAATCCAAATAAAGCCTATCGCCTTTCATACATCACCGATGTGACTGGAATTGTACAGGGCACTGTTTCCAACAGTGTCAAACTCATCAGAGAAGATGGTGGTGAAGTAGGCGACAGCACCTCATTTAGCGTAATGGATCGCCATGGTCAAGCGACAATGGGCCGCAATGGTTGGATTCAAATCCTAAAACGCAATGCTCAAGGCGCCAACCTTGCCGGCGCAACCTTCACCCTGTTTGCTGCGGATAGCGACACGATCCTTCGACAGGGCACAAGCAACGCGAGCGGTCTCATCCGTATCATGGGTATTCCGGTTGGCGTTTACCGCTTGATTGAAACCACCCCGCCAAGTGGATTCTTGCCGGATGATACGGTACATATTGTCAGAGTTGAAGAACTTGGGGATGGTTCAATCCGTACATCGATCGACGATAGAACAGGGGAGAACACGCATCAGATCACTCTGGCAAACTATCGCGCAGAAGATGCAGTAGGAAGACTGCGAGTTGTAAAAACAGTCGCCGGAACCAATGCAGAAACCGACAAGTTATTCACTTTCACACTTACCCTCAGCGAAACAAGCGGTGAATACACTTATGTAGGCACTGGCGGTGCGCCGGGCGGTACCATCAGCGGCGGCACAGCAACTTTCTCGCTCTCACACGGACAAGGTATTACCGTGGTCGGGCTGCCGGCTGGCACCACCTACACCGTAACCGAAAATTCGTATGCCAGTGATGGATACCAGACTGTCAGCAGCGGCGCAACCGGCACAATTGTTGCCGAGCAAACCCAACTGGCGGACTTTACCAACACCAGAAATCTCCCCGGAGAACTGACCATCAACAAGCGGGTAGAAGGAGCGGTGATTGACCCAAGCAAGACCTTCATTTTCACTGTAACCTTCAGCACGCCTGTCACTCCGCCAGTGGGTGGGTATCCTTACATCGGCAGCGGTGGTGTGGCTGATGGCTTTATCAGCAGCGGCGGCACCATTGCCCTCGCACACGGTCAGGGCATCACCATTCAAGCCTTACCAGAAGGCACCACCTACACGGTTGTTGAAAATGATTACTCTGGCGATGGCTATGTGACCCAAAGCGCTGGGGCTACCGGAACCATCGGTACACAAACCGGCTCGACGGCTGCATTTACCAACTCTGCTCCGGGTCAAATGACCATCAGCAAGCGGGTTGAGGGTGCAGGCTTTGACCCCGCCAGAACCTTTGTGTTTACAGTAACGTTTACCTCACCGGTCGCAGCCCCTGCGGGTGGCTACCCATACACCGGCAACGGTGTTCCGAATGGCACCATCAGCAGCGGCGGCACGATTGCTCTCGCCCATAACCAGAGTATCACCATCACCAACCTGCCGGTTGGTACCCAATTTGTCGTCGTTGAAAACGACTATTCCGGGGATGGGTACGTCACCCAAAGCACGGGAGCCCAGGGTACCATCAGCAATGAAACCTCGGTTGTCTTCAGCGCGGCATTTACCAATTCCTTCCCAGGCCGGCTCACAATCAGCAAGCGGGTTGAGGGCGGAACCATCGAAGCCAATAAGCAGTTTGAGTTTACAGTCACCTTTAATTCGCCGGTTCCCCAACCCTTGGCTGGATATCCCTTTACCGGTAACGGTGTTCCTGACGGTGTAATTCGCAGCGGCGAAACAATCCGACTCGCACACAACCAAAGCATCACCATCACCGGGCTGGCGGTTGGCACGCAATATCAGGTTTCAGAAAGGAATTACAGCAGCGATGGCTATGTCACCGAAAGCTCCGGTGCATCCGGAACGATCGATAATCAAACCATCGCCGGACACACGGCCGCCTTTACCAACATCACCTCCGGCTCGCTCTCCATTCGCAAAACCGTACAAGGCAATGATGCGAATCGATCTGATCGTTTCGAGTTCGTGGTGTCCTTCCCTGATCTGCCTTCCACCATCTCGTTTAACTACACCGGAAATGGCGTCGCCAATGGCTCTATCATGAACCACAGTTCGATCTGGCTTTCACATGGGCAAAGTATCACAATTCAAAACATCCCTGCTCGAAGCCGCTATCAGGTGGTTGAGCGAGGCTTCTCTGGCTACACGAGCACGAGCGTAGGCTCAACGGGCACCATTGTAGCCGGCAGCGGTGTAACCGCTGACTTTGTCAACACCAAAGGAAAAGTGGATTACAACCCCAACACTGGCGATACTGACACTTCAACACGGGCGCTCTTCGCGATGGTTTACTTCGCCTTGCTGCTTGCCACACTGCTCGGCTTGGACATTTACTTTGTTCAACGCAACCGGCAGCGCAGTCGCTAACCAACCATAAAGGCTAAACACCGACCAGCGGCGTCTTCATCTCCGCCGCTGGTCGGACTAATTAAAATGACAAACAATCAACCCCACACCCAAAAAAGAAAACCTGCCTACCGCGCTCAAGCCATCATCCGCGGGCTGATGCTGCTCTGTCTCATCGGCATGCTTGCCGCAGGCGTTATCCTGATTCGTAACAACAAAGAATACTCACAGGGCAACGCCGCCTATGACCAGGTTCGTTCAGCCTATAAAAGCACCAGCGAAGATGGTGAAATTTTTGAAGAAGGCGACCCCTACGCCGCGTTGCCCAATCTTCCGCCCATCATTCCCGGCAGCATCATGGACTTCAGCCCGCTCATCGAGATCAATGCGGATACTGTCGGCTGGTTAATTGCCGAGGATACCGCGATTGACTATCCTCTGGTGCAGGCAAGCGATAATGTCTATTACCTGACCCACTTGTTCAACAAAGATACCAACAAGCTCGGCTCTCTTTTCATGGATTACCGTAATCAACGCGATTTTACTGACCGTACAACGATAATCTATGGTCACAATATGCTTGATAACTCAATGTTTGCCTCACTAACAGATTATGAGCAACAGGAATATTTTGAAAACCATCCAGTGATGCGGCTCTATACGCCGCAAGGAGATTACTCGGTCAAATTGTTTGCAGGCTTTGTCGAAAGCGGCAACTCCGAATTTATACGCCTTACTTTCAAAGACGATGCTGATTTTCTCGCTTACATCAAGCAACTAAAATCCAAATCAACCTTTGATAGCATCGTAGAGGTACAAGCACAGGATCGTATCATCGCACTTTCAACCTGCTCTTACAACTTCAATAATGCGCGTTATGTATTGTTCGGCAAACTTGTGCCAATAATCAGGCGGCAGTCCAATTAATAATTTTCATTCTTGAATTATCAATAAAAAACGCCGGCAGTGAAAATGTTACACCCGGCGTTTGTCTTATAATTGGTTGTTTTACATCAATTTCCGAACCTGGAATGAAAGCTCTGTGATCTCAGTTTGCCTTACTTGGCAAACTCGACAGCCCTCGTTTCGCGAATAACCGTGACTTTAATCTGCCCTGGATATTGCATGGTCTCTTCCACCTTTTTGGCAATATCGCGTGCCAGTCTGGTAGAGGCCAGATCATCGACCTCTTCAGGTTGAACGATGATACGCACTTCACGACCGGCCTGAATCGCGTAACTCTGCTGTACGCCTTTGAAGGAGTTGGCAATTTCTTCCAGCGCGCGCAGGCGTTTAATGTACTGCTCCAGGTCTTCGCGCCTTGCCCCCGGGCGTGCACCTGAAATCGCATCTGCCGCCTCGACAATGACCGCTTCAATAGATTCCTGTTCTACCTCATGGTGATGCGACGCCATCGCGTTGACCACCTTCGGGTTAACTCCGTACCGCCGCGCGTAATCAGCGCCAAGCTGAGCATGGGTACCCTCGGTATTGTGATCCATCGCTTTTCCCAAGTCATGCAGCAAACCGCCGGCTCGCGCTACCTCCACATTGGCGCCGAGCTCTGCAGCCAGCACAGCAGAAAGCCGGGCAACTTCGACCGCATGTGCCAACTGGTTCTGTCCATATGATGTGCGGAACTTGAGACGTCCAAGCATTTTCAGCACTTCAGGGTGGATCCCCGCAACGCCTGAATCAAACGCGGCTTCTTCTCCGGCTTCTACAATGGCTTTGTCCACTTCTTTGGTTTCTTCTGAAAGAATCTTTTCGATGTGAGCAGGGTGAATACGGCCATCAACAATTAATCGATCAAGAGAGCGGCGGGCAATCTCACGCCGAACCGGATCAAAACAAGAGATGGTCACCGCTTCTGGGGTATCATCCACAATTACATCAACGCCAGCGGCCTGTTCAAAAGCGCGGATGTTTCTGCCGTTACGCCCTACAATCCGCCCTTTCATTTCTTCATTGGGCAGCGTCACCAGCGAAGTAGAAACGCTGACCACATGCTCAGATGCCACCCGTTGAATGGCGTCTGTGATGATCTCGCGGGCGCGTTTATCCCCTTCTGTGCGCGCCTCTGATTCTATCGAGCGGATGATTCGCGCCATATCATTGCGCGCTTCTTTTTCTACTTCAGTCAACAACACCTGTTTGGCTTCGTCCACCGACATGTGAGCAATGCGCTGCAACTCTTCCAGTTGATCTGAGTAGAGTTTTTCAATCTCGTTTGAGCGTTTGTCGAGAGTGCTTTGGCGTTTATTCAAGTTCTGTTCCCTCACCTCCAAACGTTCAACCCGGTGGTCCAATTCAGCGCGGCGTTTCTGTTGCCTGTCATCTTCCCGCAAAATATCCTGACGCCTCCGCCCAGTTTCCTGTTCGGCATTCTGCATAATCTTCAACGCTTTGTCACGAGCTTCAAGTTCAATCGTCTTGGCATTTTCATTTGCAGCGGTAATCAAAGCCTCTGATTTTTCTGCTTGCGCGCGAGCATATTGCTTCTTAAAAACTCCCAACAACAAATACGCCACCAACACTGCAATTACCAGTGCAATGACAATCAACAAAATGATCATACCGATTTCAATATTTCCCATAATTACCCATCCTCAAGATTAATGTCCGTTTCTGTTCGAGTTAATTCACGCTCTGCCAATAGTTCATTTACCAGCGGTGCAATTGTGCCGTAAGAAAAACCGCGCCTCGCCAGATAGCCACTGAGCCGATTGCGATAAACCTGGTTTTCGTAGTTTTCCAGCCTTCTGGCATAAGCCACCGCCGCCCTTCTGGCCAAATCCTGTTCGTCTTCTGTCTCCTGTAAAGCTTGTTCAATGTGCTCCTCAGCGATGCCTTTGTGTAAGAGCTCATACCGTATCAAACGCAGGCTGCGCGGATGAAATTCAAGTCGATTCTCCACCCACATGCGTGCAAACTTCTCATCCTCGATCAGGTTAGATGCTTTTAATTTCGCAATCACCTGTTCCACCTGATCTGGTGAGAAATTCAATTTCGCCAACCTTTGAGAAACTTCTTGCTCACTCCTCGGTCGGTGACCAATTAAGCGCAGCGCCCGCTGAAAAGCAACTTCAACTGCATCCTCACGTTGTAAAACGACAACCCGTTCTTCGCTGAGTACATCTCCGACCTTCAACCAGGCTGCTGTCATCCGGGCAAGCCCAAATGCATATTCTCCGTCCAGGTCTATACTCACCCGCTGCGGATTGCGTTTCTGCACCTTGATAGCGGTAATCACTTTTTCCATCTTTATTTAAACTAAGAAAACCAAAATTTAAATCAGTTTTCTGGCAAAGTGGATGACACTGGATTGTTGTGACCTGCTCGGTCAGCGATAGGTAAATTTTTACATTGCTGGATGTATTAAATTCTTGGATTTCCCATAGACTGAAACGCCAGGGAAACACAATTCATTGACAGTCGCCAAACCATTGTTTGACTTTGAATAGGCGACACTTTCAAAAGTAAAGAAAGTTTTTTCCAAAATTCGATTATTTGTCAAAATCAGAACCATCCAAACTCCTGATGGAGTGTAAAAATTTCTTACCAGCCAGTATTTTCCAAAAAGCCAGCTAAGGATACGCATTATTCGGCGTATTTCTTTCTGCTTATCAGTAAGTATTATACATTATTAAATATAAAACTCAAGGATTTCTGCACAGCAATTGTCAGACAGCTTGTTTTATACCGCCAAGACAAACCATGATAAAATCATTCTATGGACAATGATAAGCACAAACATCCAGTTTGGGAGCCTGAACAAGCGCATCGCCGCCAGTTAATATGGCAAATTCTTGTTCCACTGGCTGCTGTGATCATCATCGCCATTGTTTCCTCGGGTTTACTGTTCAGTAACAGTCTGCCAGAACCAACATTGCGCTCGAAACTGGTTTCAGTTTCTACCGTTATTCTGGTTCTGATCTGGTTGCTCTTAAGCCTGGTGCCGCTTGCGCTGACCATATTGGGCATTTGGTTGATGAGTAAATCTGAAAAAAACATCACCCCCTTCCTGCTCATCATCAGCGTATATTTAGACCGCATAAAATCGTTTTCTCAACAAGTTTCTGATAACGCCGCCTCTCCATTTATCAAAAGTCGTTCGGCATTCACAGGCATTAAGCAGCTTTTCAACTCGACATTCCATCACACTTCTTCAACCAAGGAGTAATTATGTCCCAGAACACTGACGGGAAAGCAATCAAATACCTTATCGGCGGAGCGGTTGGTCTCCTCACTGGACTGGCTGCCGCCTACCTGATTATTAATAACGAAGCGAAAACCGGAGAGTCACTGAAGCTCACCTCAAGCAATGGCGCAAAAATCGGCTTGGGAATCGTAACTCTGCTCAGGTTGATTTCTGATACAGGGAAAAAAAGAATCTCATAACCGTGTCGGTTGTGCACCCTCATGGTCAGACGGTTTCCAATTAAGTTTCTTGTCGCCGGACAAATCCGTAATGAGTTCATTATCGATACAAGGGGAAAATTAACTGCCAATATTACCGGCGGGTCTTTGCTTTACGCTGCTGCCAGTATCAAACAATGGGGCGGCCAGGTTGGGCTGCTGACAGTAGTAAACAACACATTTACCTCTGCCACACTTTCAGAACTTGAAAAAGCCTCTTTTGATATCCGTGGGATTAAGATCGCCGATGACAACTTCGATTTTCGCTCTTTTTTGGCGTATCCAAACGCCCAGACGTGTATTGTTGATGATCCGGTGGCTGTTTTTGCGGCCAATAATCTCCAATTCCCCAGAGAATTAATCGACTATGGATACGATCGAGAAGAACCAAGCAAACCGAGCATTGATTTGTACTCGCGCATCTTAATGGAAAATATTCCGCAAGATTACCTTAATGCTGCTGCCGCCCATATTTGTCCACTCGAAATCACTTCTCAAATCAAATTAGCAACGATGCTGCAGAATGGTGCAGTTCGCACCTTAACCATCCAGCTCCATCAATCTGCCATGAAACCAACCCATATGGACGAGATCGCCGTACTGGCGAAGGATGCCAGCGCGCTCATTGTCGATGAGATGGAATTGCGTACCCTCTTTCTCACGCGGACTGATAATCTATCAGAAATGTTGGCGCTCCTTGGTAGTTTTGGCTGCTCCTCAGTAGTGGTAAAGAATAATATAACCGGGTTTACAGTATATGATGTTTATTCAGCAGCCACTTTTTTCGTCCCTGATTATCCTGTAATGGTGACTGACCCGACTGGAGCCTTGGATGTGTTTTGTGGCGCCTTTCTTACAAAGTTTCATGAATCCAACGATCCTTTGGAAGCAGCAATCTTGGGAAGCGCAGCAGCTTCGATTAAAAAAGAAGGCAGCGGACCTTTTTCAATTTTCTCCTCACTGCCCGGGTTGGACGAAGCACGCATGGTTGATATCCGCAACCGAGTGGTCGAGCTCTAACAACTTTGATATAGTATGTTTATCCCTTAACAAATTTTAGGAGGAATGATGGACGCGTTTATTGAGTTTCAGATCCAATTCACATTATTCTTGCAAAACCTGGGCGTCTGGCTGGAGGCTCCCATGCAGGCGTTTACCTTCCTCGGCAGTGAATTATTCTTCTTGCTTGTAATGCCGGCGCTATATTGGAGTATCGATGCAGCGATCGGCTTTCGCGCTGGAATGATGCTGATACTCAGCGGCGGGCTAAACTCAGTGCTTAAAATCTTCTTTCACACCCCGCGCCCTTACTGGGTAGATGCCAATGTAAAGGCTTTTACCTCCGAGACTTCCTTTGGTATGCCTTCCGGACACTCACAAAACTCCGCGGCGATCTGGGGAATTATCGCTGCAAGCATTCGCCGCGGCTGGGCTTATTTCGCGGCAATTCTTATGATATTTTTCATCAGCATCTCACGCATATTCCTTGGTGTTCACTTCCTGCATGATGTGCTCACGGGCTGGTTGGCAGGAATTGTGTTAATCATTTTATATCTCAAACTGGAAGCACCCGCAGCAAAGTGGCTGAAGGGTAGATCCTTTGCTACGCAGATTCTGATTATATTTCTCTTTTCAATGCTCATGATTCTGCTGGCTTTTCTTGCGCGTCTTTCAGCCAGCGCATGGACCCTACCGCAGGAATGGATCACCCTGGCATTAGCCGCAGGTGCTGAAGCGCCGGACCCTTTCAGCCTTGACGGTGTAATTACGATTGCCGGGGTAGCCTTCGGCTTTCTTGGCGGGTATGCCTGGTGGATTAAAAGTAATGGGGTTTACGAAATTAAGTGTTCAACAATCAAACGCCTGGCTCGTTATGCCTTCGGGCTGCTGGGAATCGTAGTGCTTTATTTCGGGTTGAAAATTGTCTTCCCAGAAGACCCCATCATCATAGGAGGAATTTTCCGTTTTATACGCTATGCTCTGATCGGCTTGTGGGTCACCGCAATTGCGCCCTGGTTTTTCCGATTATTGCGCCTTGATTGAAAATAATAATCTGTACATAACCGGATATAATTAATCTCAGTAAATATAGGTGAATAATGGAGGAAAAATGAAAACATTTGGTAACTTTATGGCTGGCGTTTTACTGGGTGGAATTATCGGCTCTGTGGCAGCATTGCTGCTCACTCCCTCGTCTGGCAAAGAGGTTCGTCATCAGATCACTGAAAAATACAATTACATTCACAATGAGGTTGAAAACGCAGCGAAGCAACGCAGTGATGAACTCAAACAGGAATTAGCACGCCTTCAGCATAAGGCATAAACTACCACCCCTTACAAAACAGAGGATCAGCGTAAACTTCTGCTGATCCTCTATTATTAGCGCAATATAATTTGATACGGAGCTGCCTGTCGGGTAAACCGGCTTGAGCCGCTTATCGCAATGATATATTGCAGATCAGACTGCAGCGCTTTAAGTTCAAGCTCAAGTTTTTCACCTGCATTGATGATGTGTTTCTGCAATGGTTGGCTGCCTGATGGGTCAATAATTGAAACCAAAAATGTTTGAGGAATGGCGTTGTCTATCCTGGCAAACCCTTCCGCCAGCCAGCCGCCATCGTCAGCCTCAAAATTTGCGTTGTAATCAATGGCATTGATCTTGATATTGTCGATCAAGAAACCCTCTCCAGTTACTGCTTCATCGGTCACATATTCAAAACTCAGCGTTACCTTTTTGCCAGCAAATTGAGAAAGATCAATTTCCTGTGAAATCCAGCCAGCGGAGCTGCCGTTGTAGCCGCAGCCATAATTGTTGCCGCTTACATCACTGCTGGAACAGGCCGGAGATGGAATAAGACGCCAGTTCTCACCATCAATAGTGGCCAACAGGTATAAATAATCATAATCAGTTTCTATGTCATACCAGGTATCGTATTGCAGGGTAACCGGAGCGCTCAGATTGGTAAAGTCAAACTCTCGCGATAACTTGGTCACCGATGCATCTGACCGATTCGACCACATAAACCGGTTGGCATGGTCTTCAACCGGCAGCACTGGCACAGTAGCAGCGCCAGAGAAGCTAAACAGAATATCATCACCGTCATCGCAAGCAAGCTTAAAATAATCAGAGCCGTATTGCTTCACCGTACGGTCAAATTGTGAGTTGCGGCAATTGGTAATGACTTCCCCAATACTTGCACTCGGCGCTTCGGGATAGATGTTGTATACATATCTGCCATCGGCAAAATTGGCATCATTAATTACGTTTGCAATCACCCAATCCATAAAGAAATCATCCGCTGTGATCGCGCGACCGCTCACCGGATCAAGCAAATTGTTCTGCTGAAAGACATCTTCAATACTGGTAAACCCACTCAGCTTATTCGCGACAATTTCTTTGGTCATATCTTCGCCAAAGCGATCCAGAAGGTACGTGACAAACAGGAAGCTTGAGCCATAATGGGACACGTTCTCGTTCGAGTCTGTGGACCAATCGTTCAGCTGAACATCAGTATCGTATGCAAACACATAATCAAAGCCGCCGGCGCCAAACCCGTTAAGCAATGTCGCCAATTCAGAAAAGCCTTCGTTCATCCAGATTTCTTCGTTCGGGTCGTGATAGCCATGAATCAGGTGTTGGAACTCATGCGCCATAACACTTAAAGTATAAGGGTCCGAAAGCGGAAGCGCATCTGAATTGAGGTAAAACATTTCATGAGCATTCGAAGAATCATGCGCCAGTCGCAGAACAGTATCAGAAGAAGAATTGTAACCCGCGAGGCTGCTGCCTAAATCGCTGGCATAAAGAATGTAAAGGTGCGGGTCATTGTCAACGCCGGGAATCCATTCAGCGCCGAAAAATTCCTGGTTTGTGGGGTAAATCTTCTTTTCAAAGGTCTCCATCATCTTCAGCAATTCTTTCTGATCAAATGAGACGCCGTCTTCAACCCAGAAATAGATCGAATCAGATGCGAAACGCAACACAGCAGTCACCTGGCTGGCGATGTTCGTATCGGTGTTCATTTTGGTAAACTCCAAGCGATCGCCGAGCTTGTAAGGGATTGGCGCCGAGGTCAACTGAACTGGAATTCCCTTTTTCCCTTCATAACGCTCCGCCAGATAAATCAAATCAGCGCTGGGCGCAACAGTGTTCTCCAGTATGTTTAATGTGGCAAAGGCGCGTTCAAGTTCATCAGGCGACGAAAAACCACTATTTTCGGTTGGGGTCGCAGGTACGATCGTCGGAGAGCCAGTTGGTGTCGCAAATACCACTGGTGGTTTGTCGATCTCTTCTAAAAATGAAAAGGTTTCTCCACTAAACACGGCCAAGCCCACCCCCACACATAAAACCACCAAACAGCATGCTACTGTGATGACCAAAAGGAATACCAATAAAATTGTTTTTTCTGATTTATCCATTTTCTCCACCGTTCTCCGGAGTATACCACCGCCAGCCTGCAACCACCAAACCCATGGTGAACCAAAGGTAAGGCAGGGCAAAGCTATCTACGCTGAATTCTTCGGCAATTAATGCCACCAACATGAAAATACCCATGAACCCCAGTGTTCTTCTGATTCCAGAGCCATATTTCACCATCTCCGCTGAGGTAAAACCAAAAAGAACTAAAAAAGACACGAATAAGGCAAAACCAATCAGGCCAGTCTCGGCGAGCAGTCTCGCCCACAGATTTTTGATATTCAATAGTCCCTGAGAACGGAAAAGCAAGTTCCTGGTTTCCGTCAGCTCCCAGCCAATATCAGGCAGGTATTGCGGAAAATAGAAACCTGAATAACCAACGCCTACCCCGATTAAGGGATGGTCATTAAAGATATTCCAGCCGGTTTGCCAATACACAATACGCTCACCAAAACGCAGATTATCTGCATAATCAATTATTGTTGATTCATTTCCACGGGAGAAATCAAATACAGTTTCCATCCTCGGGTCAATCCTGCTCCATGCCCATAAACCTGCCCCGAGCGCTGCCAGGTACACAAGCAGTAACGCTGCAACCAGGCTGATTGCAGCCGCCAATCTGTACTTACCGCTCACCTTTTCTATCAGCGCGCGGATGAGTTTAAGATTCAGCAGAATAAATATTAACCCCGCCACCAACACAAATGCCAATAACCCGCCGCGGGAAAGCGTTCCCACAAGGACAACTACACCGAAAGCCGCAAGCAAGTTTTCAAACGTAAACTTACCCAGCCTGAAATTGTGAACAGTCGTTTTTGTGTAACTAGCCGCCAGCCAGTACGCCAGGTAAACCAGGTTCAGCATATGCGCCAGCCATGAAGGCTCTGAGGCAAAACCCTGCATGCGCTCTTCCAGCAAGCGCGTGGGTGAGAGATATGGCTGAACGATTTTGCTGATGGAATCAATGATGGGGACTCGCGGTACAACCAATACCTGAAAAATTGACCATGCAACCAAAACCAGTCCGCTCCAATTCACCAGCCTGAGAGTTTTTTCAATTTTTACACGATTGTTGGGTAAACTAACCGAAACAATGAAGAAAAGCAGCCCAATCAATAATGTGGCTGCCCCCGCCGCACCCGCACTCACTGCTGAATGCTGTTTGAACGCGGGCAATGGCTGTAAAAAAGCAAGCGCAATGGTTGACAAGGCAAATAGAAAGAAAAGCAAGACAGGTTTTACGTGCACAGGCAAGCGGCTCTTATTCCAAATCAGCAGCGGAATCAGAAGTACCGCCAGCGGGATCAATGGAAGGAGTGCTGCAGGTGCAACTGAACTCGCTCCTGTAAGCTTCATCACCAGCGGCAGCGTAGACACAGGCAGCATAATGATAAGAATCGTCCACAGAACCCAAATTACCTGCTGCCAATAACGATGCTTCACTGCTTTTTGCCTCGAAACCCAAAAAGAAACAAACCCACCACAACGATTAACCCTAAAGCAGCGCCTGCCAGCACAGTTGTGGCGCGATGATAATGCACCGGCTCCATGGGCAGGCTTGGCTCGGCAGTGACTTGATAACTGAGCCGCGCAGCGAGCAGCCTGGAGCGCAAAGAACCAGAAGCAGGCTCTTCACCGGCGTTTTGGAGGTTTGCCAGAAGCGATTGCATCTCTTCAATCGTGCAATACGGTGAAACTGGTTCAAGGCTTACCGATTGCTGGAAACAGGCTTCGACTTCCGCTTGCGCCTGGATTTGCGCCAATGCCAAGATCGAATCGCGACGGAACTCGTCAAGTGCTTCGGTTGAATTCTCCAGCCAAATTTGATTTAACTGCATTGCATCAGCCGGGCTGCTCAAACGGGTAAGCAACACCCAGCGATAACCCTGCCTGGAGGCAATAAGGCTCTGCAAACCCACTTCTTCTGAAGGTACAATCCCTGCTTGCACCGCTTCAGCAGCGGTTAATATCAACACCGCATCTGAGGAGATAATATCGCCAACGGCAGTCAGCAGGTGATCTTCTTCATAGTCGGTCAACCGCCCCGATGTGGCATATTCAATGACTGTCGTGATATGAGAAGTTGACTCGTAAACAGGTTTAGCCAGCATGGAAACCACCAACCCAAGCAAGCCGCCAGTGATAACGAAAATGGCAGTCAGCCACCAATAATGCACTGCCCGCTGAAACCCATCCGCCAGTACCACATCATCATCTCGAGCGTTGTTTTCAACATTCATAGGTTAAATTATACCCTGCAAAAATTGGACCCGGAAAGCATTGGCTCTTCCCGGGTCCTTGCGCAAATGGAGACCACTCAGTAGGAAATGAAATTGACGATCATCAGGTTCTCAACACAACCTGCTTTCGTTACGATGTAACGCGGTTCGGTTAGCGGTTCTTGTGCGCTATTAAACACCTGGATTGCGAGCGGCGAATTTGAATCCACTGCCTGTTTGCCAAGAACGATCTCGTAACCGCCAGGCCCGTATTCCAATCCGGCGGCCATGCCAGTGATTCCGATTTTTGAGATCACATTTCCGTTCCAAACTCCACTGATTTTTACAACCAGGTTCGTAACAGGCTCCCCTTTTTGATCAAACACCTGCCCGGCAATCCCCTGCCAGTTACATCCCTCATCAGGATGAGCGAAGTTATCCAAATACAATGGTGCACCCGGCTGCAGCAAGTATTGAGCTTCAATGGTGGGGGTTGCTGCAAGCCCTGCTACCGGAACGTACACCCCAAACCCGCTTCCAGATTGGTGCCGCGGGTTTTTCGTTCCACTCTGATTTGAAAAACCCTCCATTGAGTTATTCGTCCCTTCACTACTTAAGGGATTCGGGCTGAGATTTCCCATAACAATCTGCGCACCATCCTTAAAGAAAATTGTGCTGATGGTCATGACAAGTAGCGTCATCACCCATGCGGCTTTTCGAAGCATAAACCCTCCAGAACCTTTATCATTCCAATGTACTGATGCATCTTCTATGCCATTTCTTATGCAAGGTTCAATGGGTTGATAAGAATACAGACAACGGCTAAATAGAATATAATCTGGTAGAGGTGATCACATGAAACAAATTCTTCAGTACCTTAAGAATGGTATGACCGTAGTTGAAGATGTTCCCGTCCCTGAAGTTAAACCTGGCAGCGTGCTTGTGCAAACGGCATGTTCGCTGGTTTCGGCGGGTACTGAACGTATGGTGGTAGATTTCGCCGCTAAAAGCCTTATCGGCAAGGCGGCTGCCCGCCCTGATCTTGTGCGTCAGGTGATCAACAAAGCCATGCGAGAAGGTGTGATTTCCTCAGTTGAAGCAGCTTTCAATAAAATAGACCAACCGATGCTGCTGGGGTATTCTTCCGCGGGGACTGTGGTTGAGGTTGCAGAAGATGTTACAGATTTTAAGCCCGGCGACCGGGTAGCATGTGCCGGCGGTGGTTATGCGGTTCACGCTGAATACACTCTCGTGCCAATTAACCTCCTGGCGAAACTGCCTGAAAATGTCGGCTTTGAACCTGCGGCCTTTACCACCCTTGGCGCAATTGCGCTGCATGGATTCAGGCTTGCTGCGCCGCAGATCGGCGAAAGGGTGTGCATCGTTGGCATGGGGCTGCTGGGGCTGCTCTCAGCGCAAATTGCGCGCGCCGCAGGCTGCACTGTCTTTGGCATTGATTTAAGCCCCGAACGCGTAAAGCTGGCAGAACAAATGGGCTTTACCGCGGCTGCGCGTGGTGATTGCCTGGACCTGGCAGCAGGTTTGACTGACGGGCTGGGCTTCGACCATGTACTCATTTGCGCAGATACTACCTCCAATGACCCGGTGGCTTTAGCAGGACAGTTAGCCCGAGACCGGGGCACTGTGGTGGCGGTAGGCGCGGTGGGGCTCGAAATTCCGCGCAAACTTTATTATGAAAAAGAACTCGTTTTCAAGATTTCACGTTCTTACGGGCCGGGGCGCTACGACCCGCGCTACGAAGAAGGCGGTATGGATTACCCCGTAGGATACGTCCGCTGGACTGAAGGCCGCAACTTGCAAGCCTTTGTAAATATGATCGCGCAGAATCAGGTAGACGTAACCCCGCTTATTTCTCATCGCATCGCCATTGAGGATGCTGCCAGAGCCTATGACCTGATTTCCGGGAAAATCGATGAATCCTTCCTGGGCGTCTTACTCACCTACCCTGAGAAGCCGCATGAAGAGCGCTTTACGAGAAAAGTCATCAATTCCACTTCTCATATCCGCACAGAAGCAGAAATCAAAGTTGGCGTACTGGGAGCGGGTAACTACGCACAGGCGGTTTTTCTGCCGATTATTTCGAAAACAAGCGATATTGAGTTGAAGGGAATTGCCACAGCATCAGGCATGAGCGCCCAGCACGCCGCCACGAAATTTGGCTTCGGTTTTTCGGCTACAGGTGAAGCCGAAGTACTCAAGAACCCTGAGATCAACACGGTCGTTATCCTCACCCGCCATCAGCACCACGCGCGTCAAGTCGTCACGGCGCTGCGTAACCACAAAGCAGTTTACTGTGAAAAGCCCCTCGCTCTGAACGCAGAAGAACTGGCTGAAATAAAAGCAGAAATTTCCAAACCTGATGCGCCGTTGTTGACGGTGGGGTTCAACCGACGCTTCGCTCCGATGGCTGCTGAGTTGTCCGCATTCTTCATGAACCGGCGTGACGCTCTCTATGCGCATTATCGCATCAACGCAGGAGCTTTACCGCCTACTCACTGGCTGCATGACACAGCACAAGGCGGCGGACGCATCATCGGCGAAGCCTGCCATTTCATTGATTTCCTCACCTTCCTGGTGGGTAAATCTCCAATTTCAGTGAGTGCAGTGGCGTTGGAGGATTACAATAACGACAAGCAGGATAACGTTCAACTGACTTTTCGCTATGATGATGGCTCCGTCGGCACCGTTACTTATCTGGCGAACGGGAACCGCAATTTTCCAAAAGAAAGATTGGAGGTGTTTTGCAGCGGCAAAATCGCTGTATTGGATGATTTTCGCACGCTTGAAATGATCACGGAGAACCACCGAAAAATAACCCGTTCACGCCTGGCGCAGGATAAAGGTCACGCCATTGCCTGGAATCGGTTCATTCACGCGGTCAGAACCGGTACAGCGGCACCAATCTCATATGACGAATTGTGCAGCACTTCCACTGCAAGCTTCGCTGCGCTTGAAGCGCTGCGTACCCGAACTGAAGTTAAGATCTGAAGAATACCACTGCAGGAACCAAGGATTTGAAACAATCAAGGCGGCTTTACCTGCTCCTCAAAGAAATCGGCAGCGCTGATTTAATTCACTACGCCAGCTATCAGGCAAGTCTGCGCAGCGGCAGGCTGCAACGTCTCACGCCTCCCGGCGGGATGAGACCATCTCGGGTGTTGGAAGACTCAGAGAAGCAACCCCGGCTGCTCTGGCAGAACAATTGGAATCGCCTGGCTGATACACCTCCTGCATCACTGATAGCAACAGAAGCTCAACTGATCCAAAACGGTCAGTTTAGCCCATTTTTTGGCAAGCCACAGCCGCTCACTTTCACCACTGCGTTGCAATCAGATGCCCATTGGAGCCGTGTAGACCAGGCAGTCTACGAGGATATCAAATTCGTGTGGGAGCCTGCCCGCTTTATTTGGGCACTTTCGCTTGCGCGCGCCTATCAAATCTCCAAAAGGGACTCTTTGGTTGATTTCTATTGGCAGAAGTTTACTGATTTTATTAAAGCTAACCCGGTGAACCTTGGTCCAAACTGGGTGTCAGCTCAGGAAGTTGGAATTCGCGGCATGATGTGGCTGCTCAGCGCTTCCGCGCTGCCCTTGTCTCCACAGCGTTTGGTATTGCTCGCTGACAGTATTTATGAACATGTTCGGCGGGTGCTGCCAACTTTGGGATATGCCCGCTCGCAGCACAACAATCACATCTTAAGTGAATCCCTCTTCCTCATTCTCGCGGGTGATGCATTAGCCGGCATTGACGCTGCAGCGCAGGGTTGGGTTCAGCTGGGTGAGCGCGAGTTCACCCGCGCCATCTTGCAGCAGGTTGAAGATTCAGGCATTTATTCTCAACACAGTGCCAATTATCACCGCATGATGCTGCAGCTGGCACTGCTTTACCAAGCTCGAGCCAACTCACTTGGCATTGATCTGCCTGTGCAGATTAAAAACAAGCTGGCGGCAGCCACCAAATGGCTTATCGCCCAGCTTGATTCCGTGAGCGGGCAGGTTCCCAACCTTGGGCATAACGATGGCACGCTGCTACTGCCCTTCGGCTGTACGGATTTCCGCGATTACCGCCCTACTGCCCAGGCAGCCGCAAGAGGTTTTCTCGGTACGCCTTGCCTGCCGCCGGGTGAGTGGGATGAGCTTTCACTATGGCTCGGACTTGAGGGCTTACAATCGCATCAGCCGCTCGCGGAGTTCTCTTCGCCAGCCGTACATAAGGTTGGCAGCGACACACACTGGGGCACCCTGCGTGCAGTGTACTTCAAGCACCGCCCCGCCCACGCCGACCAACTCCATGCGGATTTGTGGTGGGATGGGATAAATATCGCAAGAGATGCCGGCACATACGCCTATAACCTGTCCTCTCCCTGGCAGAATGCCCTCGACTGCTCCGCTGTGCATAACACCATCACCGTTAATGAGGTTGACCAAATGACGCGGGTGAGCCGGTTCTTATGGCTCGACCAAGCGCAAGCCAAATGGTGTAGCGCTCCATCTCAGAACTCAGTAACCGCATCGCATAACGGTTACCGGCAATATAGTGTAGTCCATCAACGTACTCTCAAATATCTTCCTGAGAGCGGTTTTGAGGTGCGCGATAACCTGACCCGACAAAAGGGCAATGCTAATCTTCATTATCGCTTACAATGGCTCCTCCCCGATTGGGGCTGGCAATTCAGTAAGAGCGGATTGACATTGATTGGGCCATGTTTTTCGTTTCAAATCACAGTGACCTGCAAACAAGCTGAAAATTCCGCCGAACTCGTCCCGCTGGATCGCTCTCTTATACGCGCTGGAGAAACCCTTTTCGGAGAACGGCGTGATGATATCCTGGGCTGGGAATCAAACACCTACGGCGAAAAGCAGCCTGCCTTGTCTTTTTCTTTAAATTTCACTTCAGCAGAATCGATCGTAATTACCACTAACTGGAACCTCCATGAGCTTGCAGCCTGAAAACACCGACAATTTGAAAATTCACATCCTGCTGATTCATCAAGCCTTCGCGGCACTCGATGAACCAGGCGGCACACGGCATATCGAAATGGCGCGCGCCTTTGCAAAACAAGGGCATCGGGTCACCATTATCACCAGTCCGGTGAACTACCTCACCGGCAGATCGTCTCAAGCCAAAGCTCAGTGGCGTACCTACGAAAACCCCGAACCCGGTATCGAGATTATTCGCGCCTACACATATTCAGCCCTTCACCGCAGCTTCTTCCACCGCCTGCTGAGCTTTTTCAGTTTCATGTTTTCATCATTCTTTATCGGTCTTGGCGTTAAGAATGTGAGTGTCGTGTGGGGCACCTCCCCACCCATCTTTCAGGGCTGGACTGCCTGGCTGCTTGCCAGGCTGAAGCGGATCAATTTCGTGTTTGAGGTAAGGGATCTTTGGCCAGCTTTTGCCATCGCCATGAATGTCATCCACAACCCGCTCATCATCAGTCTCTCCAACTGGCTGGAGAGGTTTCTCTACCGTCATGCGGATCAACTCGTGGTGAACTCACCAGGGTTTATTGAACACATCACAAGCCGC
The DNA here is from genome assembly GCA_018060515.1 of Anaerolineaceae bacterium. GTDB lineage: Bacteria > Chloroflexota > Anaerolineae > Anaerolineales > Anaerolineaceae > UBA6107. The sequence continues at coordinate 28,346 of JAGOVY010000009.1, forward strand.
GGCGGCAAAAATATTGTTCTCATTCCCAACGGTGTAGACACGCAAATGTTCTACCCGCTCGATAACGGAGACGACTTCCGCCGGCGATTGGGGCTTGAAGGCAAAGTCATCCTGCTCTACTCCGGCGCCCACGGAGTCTCCAATGATCTGGTGGTTCTACTTCAGGCGGCCAAACTAACCCTTGCGGACGAGTCGATCGTTTATGTTTTGGTCGGTGATGGCAAAGAAAAACCCTCATTGCAGCGCCTTGCAGAAGAATGGAAGTTGAAGAATGTATTTTTTTCAGCACCTGTGTCCAAGAGCGAGATGGGTAAGGTGCTTGCCGCCGCCGATGTTTGCCTGGCAATTCTGAAACCTGTTGAGTTATATAAAACTACCTATCCCAATAAAGTGTTTGATTACCTGGCTGCCGGAAGACCGGTAATCTGCGCCATTGATGGCGTGATCCGTGAGGTGGTGGAAGCGGCAGAAGCAGGCGTATTCTCCACACCTGGTGATCCGGGTGCATTGGCTCAGGCAGTGAACGAGCTTGCTCGCGATCCTGAATCTGCCCGCAGAATGGGAATGAATGGCAGGGTATATGTGGAGCAGCATTTCAACCGTCAATTAATTGCACAGAAAATGGAGAAATTGCTGGTCAGTAACGCAAGTGCTGCCAAAAGTCAGCGCTCGTAGAGGGACCGAATCGACTTAAACCAAGGTGTTAATGTACAATTAGATCATCATAAAAGCCCAATAATCAACTTATAAAAGGAGACCATATGGGAACCAATCAGATTAGTCCCGCCCAACAGTTACAAACTGATATTACATCAACTCGCACCGATTTTTCTCGAGTTTCAGCAAATGCGAGATTGACATCAGTAAGCAGTGATTTTTCATCTCTTGACAATGCGATTTCGAACCTGCCCCTTCGCCTGCAAAAAGCGAGGGATCGTAAATACGCTTTTAATAAACGCTTTGAATCTCAGGCTCAGGAATTTCAAAAGCAATGGTCACTGACGCGCGGACAGGTGATGAGCAGGATCACAAGCGAAACCAACCTGCTGCAGAGGGATCTGCGCTTTCTCGAAAGCAGAGTTTCCTCTTTAAATACTGTCACGTCAAACTCAGGGTCGGTAAAGGCGTTACGCAGTGAAATCAGCGCTTTTGATTCTAAGATCAAAGCGTCAGAACGCACCATCAAGGGATTATTCAGTAATCTTGAAAACCAGGTGCGCCAGATTGAATCTCAGCTTGATACGATTGAAAAAAGCCTCGAATGGTTTGAAACAGCCAGCTTCACGCTGCTGGCAACCGAGGGTATCGTCAGGGCAGTAAAGGCTGTTTGGACGCGCGACGGCAAGGAAGATAAAGACGACCCCGAAGGTTATCTCTTCCTCACCGACCAGCGTTTGCTTTTTGAACAGCGCCAGGAAATCGCAACCAAGAAGGTACTTTTCGTTACCACCGAACGTAAGAAAGTGCAGGAGCTGTTGTTCGAAGTACCCGTATTTTCAATCACCAATATAGAGGCTTCCAAACGAGGCATGCTTAAAAATGAAGATTGGATTTCATTAAATTTCGAATCTGGCGCGTTTGCCGCCAATGCTCAGCTTCACCTCGATGGACAGGACAGCACCGAATGGCAGCGATTGATCAACCAGGTTAAGGCGCGCGAATTAGATGATGACCGCGCTTTCGAAATCGATCAGGAAGCGCTGGATAAAGTCAAGGCAGCTCCGGTGATCTGTCCGCATTGCGGCGGTTCGCTCAGTGCTCCTGTTTTACGCGGCATGGATTCGATAAAATGCCAATTTTGTGGCAACCTGATTAAACTTTAGGTCCCATTAACCTCAATCGCGAACATAACAAAAGAGATGAAACCAATATGTTTCATCTCTTTTTATCAACCCTCAAATACCCGAATCAGGAAATCCCCTCAAATAGATCACGCTCGCGCTTGCCGCTGGGTGCCGGGTAGGCGCGCATGAACTGGTCAGTGATGCCAAATACCTTCCTCAGGCTGTCAACAAAGCGCCCATTGATCTGTATTCCGCCCTGGCTGGCGTGGCAGGCAACCGCCTTGTTTTTTTCATCCAGCACCTCGCGATAATCAACTGCTGCGTCGATCGGGAAATGCGCTTGTGAAACAGCCAGAAAGTCAATATCCTTATTCTTTCCCATTCGACTCGGGTCTTTGCCGGTGAGTTTCATAAACCACACCATCGTGCGCAAAAGCCCGCGCGGAAAAGTATGGTAATAGAGCTTCTGCGGTTCCCATGCCGGCAAATCAGACGGGTTGTAAGCCTGATCTGCCGCAGCGTAAAATGCTTTATCAGTGGCTTTATGGATGGCAATATGATCCGGATGCATATACCCGCCGATTGGGTCAAAGGTGATGACCACCTGT
>JAGOVY010000149.1 GCA_018060515.1 Anaerolineaceae bacterium
CCGGCGTTAACTACTTGAATTATCCTTTCGATTGGCTGTTTTTTTATAACGACGATCAGCTTCACAGCATTTTGCGGTCTGCCAGCACTGACGCACGAGTTTTGAATATTTTCTTGTATTCTTGTATAACGATCCTTTATCAAATCCATGGGTTATTCTTCCAGCCTCAATATAGCCCCAAAACGGCCGGTTTTTCCGTTTTCAGCGCGATGACTGTACCAGCGCTCAGTATCACAGGCAGTACAGATATTTGCCTGTAAGACCGTTTCTATGCCTGCTTTATGCAGCAAATATTCATTGGCTTTCCATAAATCGAAATGAAGCCTTCCGTTGTCTTGGAAAAATATTTCATCCTCTTTGTTGCGAAAAACAGGGAGCGCTTTTTGATAAACATCCTGTCCGATTATATAATGGTCAGGGCCAATAGACGGCCCGATCCCAGCAATGAAACTGTCGGGTTTTGTACCATAGTGCCTGCAAACAGACTGCATTGCTTCTGTAACAATTTGATTCACTGTTCCAATCCATCCTGCATGAATTAACCCAACAATTCTCCGGGTCGGATCGTAGAGAATGATCGGTACACAATCAGCGAAACGCATCATTAGGGTTACATTGGGTTTATCGGTAAAAATTGAATCTGCCTTTTGGTGAGGTTCGGTAAGACCTCGTGGTGATTCAGCAAATACTGTGGAATTGCTATGGACCTGCCAAACATCAAAAAGCGTATTGACATCCGCTCCAATTCCTTCAAAAACTCTTCGTCTGTTTTCGATTACATTTTCTCTCTTGTCGCCGCTTAAACCTCCGAGATTTAATGATGAGAACTCACCACTGCTTACGCCACCCTTGCGTGTAAAAAAGCCGTGAATTGCTCCTTTAAAGCTTTCAGATTCAAAGGAAAACATCTCAATGCCATACTTAAGAATACTAAAGGTCATGGCCTTTTTCTAATTTTTTGATGAGTCTTTTCTTAGTTTCCAGATGCTGTCTGGTGGCTTTCATCCCCTCCTCCATTTGCGGGAACATAAACCATGCCGTGCCAAACCCAAACATGGCGCCAGTAATAACCCGTAACAATGGAGTGCTTTCGCGAATTGGCAGCCAATCGGGCCAACCCACCGCCAGCCCAGGCAATTGAGATGCTCCGTCCAAACCAATAGGGATTAGCGCAATGGCAAACCATACATACCATTTGATCGGTTTTGTTTTCCGTTTACTGAATTGAAATCCGATACTAAATAAGGCCATTGCGAGGTAAATGGCAATATCGCGCTGACATAAGCCCAATTTGTATCCGAGCTTGTCATTCCCCAAAAACTGCCGGGCAAATTCCAAATCGTCCGCATTCATTCCTGTGGCGGTTTCAAATGACATCATATTCTCAAAACCCGCAAGGTCTCTGGGGTAGAAGAATTGAGCCCCGCCAAGTGTGAATGAACGAAAGAAAAGTTGATGACAAAGAACGCTATAAAACTTATAAAAGAATCTGGCGCTGTTCGGTTTTTCTGAAAGCATAAGCAGAGGTGGAGTAAATGCCCCGACAATAAAAATGACTAGGATGGCGGTTATGACCCACACGTAACTTTTAGCAAACCACAATGAGAACTTATCGTTATTATTTAATGTGATTGTCCCGGGTTTATTACGCTCGTTCTGAGTCGAAGGCAGGTAGTTTCTCACACTGACAAGTGCAGCTTCTACTTCAGTATCCGTGAATGGACTGTTGATTCGCAATGATTCTACAACTACCACAGGTGAAGATTTAGCGTACCTTTCCTCAAGATATTCATCACCATCAATATTGGATAAAAAAAACGAAAAGCCGTAATTCTGACATATTTTTTGAACACGGTTAATTTTTTCAGAATCAGTTTGTTTTTTAGAATAAAAGAAGGTAACGGTAGGCATGATTGTAATGGTTTAAAGTGTTAAACCCTAAACTCGCTCACTCTGACATTTGTACCATTAGAAAAGCCTTGAACTTCAATTTTCCCGTCATAATATGGAGCTTCGGGCATCGTCCACCTATAAATAAATTTGGAGATTTCTGGTTCTACATTTACACATCCATGCGATAGCATTTCTCCATAGTTGTTGTGCCAGTAAGTTGAATGGATAGCAACCCCGCCTGTAGCAAAGATGCTGGTAAATCCAACCGCAAACTGCTCAAAGCCTGAAGCGCTTGTTCCTCCGGCCATATGAAGCGATATGTATTTTCGGCTAACAGAATGAAAATCACCTACCGGCGTCGACCATTCATCAACTGGCTTGCCTTCATAATTGTATTTTGCTCCTGTAGAAACGCGGGTAAACAAAATTTCCTGATCATTTTCAAAGCAAGAAAGAGTTTGATGCGTCAAATTTACCGTAATATATTTGTTTATAATTTCTGGAGTGATTGGTGTAAGGTCTTCAGGAGTAATTGGAGTGAACGCGCGTGCATCCGCCCAAAACGTATCGCCATAAGAACCATGTTTTTCTGTCGCATGGTACAGGGTTTCGCCATTTGCACCTTGTTTAATTCCGTCAATCCATAGGATCTGAGAATAATAAAAGCGGGGGTTGGTGGTTTCAAGTAATGTCGGCGATTTAGGGGTATCTCCATCAAGGTAAAGGTCAACAAACGGCACTTTCACCTCTGTCCACATACCCGGTTTCTCGCCATAAACAGGCAATTCAGAAACCGGCTGAGCTGGATTATTCTCAACGGGTTGAACTGAAATTGCAGGAATAAAGCCTTCAGGCGTTTCAAACCATCTTCGGTTGCGCCAATACATGGTAGGTGTTTTACCGATAACTTCACGATTGAGAATTAATACAGAGTCATTGTAAACCGACTTAACTGTTGTGCTTTCAGGGTCAGGTTTGCTTTTAATGTCAACGGTATAAAACGTTCTGCCTAGTCGAGGTGCAATCGGGAAGTCAGGCAGGTATGCCTTTGCAAACCCTTGTGGTCGCAGCATCGCCGCTCCTAAACCCGCCAAACCCAACTTTAATATGTCTCTGCGTGAATATTTGTTCATAACCTTTCCTATACTCGTATCTCTTTGTTTACGATCATATCATTGATGATTTTAATCTCTTCTCCCCATAAAGTATCTTCAGGGATGAAACCCACCTTTTGGATGATTTGGTTGTATATCTTATTGGTTCCTGCCCCTAAGTTGTTATTGCTTGTATTTTTTCTAAGCGTAATCGCTCTAACTGCTGTATAAATCTCAATGCTCAATATCTGCCTGATGTTCTGCAAGATTTCGAAGGCGTGCCTGGCTGCGGTCATGGCGTTGGCGTTATGAT
>JAGOVY010000072.1 GCA_018060515.1 Anaerolineaceae bacterium
GCCAGACCTTCAAGCGACTCCGCAGTTCCGGTCAGATAGCTGATTATTCCCAAACAACCCAACGAGAAAAACCAGTAAGGCCTAGCTGCAAGTTCGTCTGTTGAAAAGATCCACGAAACAGCCCCAAAAAGCGCCCCGATGGTGAAGATCAGAACGAGGATATCTCTTAAATTGTCCGGAAGTGCTGCTGCGGGGATTACGGTTATAAAAGAAAAAGCAGTTAACAGTGGAATTAGACGCAGTACGGTTACCAGGTCTCTCTGTAAACTAACATCTCGACTGATAGGTGGATTGATTGGCAGAATACCCATGCGTGAAACAACCGTCAGCAGAAGTAACCAACGAAGTAAAGGTGAGGTCCCCTCCATAAAAACGATTGAAGCAGCCGAACGGGATATTGCCATCACTAAAAAGATAATTCCGCCTGTTCTGACGAACACAGAATAGATTTTGGTTTGATAGTTTTCAGTTTCACCGATCACCGCAGTGAGGACACCGAACTCTGCAAGGTCAATTAATGTCCAGGCGATAATAAAAGCCAAAGGAGAGCGGGAAAGTATGGCAATTAATCCAAATGCGCCAATCACCATCAAACCCGAAAGTTTGTTGAGATACTTCGCTGAATCGAGATACCTCGCATTGTAGAGAATCATTACCTCGATCGTTGTCAACAATAGAAAACCAAATACCCAGTTATCTTTATTAATCCCCAAAACCACTTGGGTGTTAAGTGATGCAGATGGGAGCCAGTTTTGAAATTGAACTTCAGCGGGTTTTAGAAAGCCAAGTGCAATCATCAGCAGCCACGCAATTGCCCCAAGAACCGTAGCAAGCCACCAAGTGCTGCCGGGACGATGGCTAATTCTGCCGACCAACTGAATTACAATCGCAGAGAGGAGAAGCATGAAAACTGGCAGTAAGGTAAGCATTTCAGGAACCTAAATTAAATCAGCGCTGCGTGCGCGCTTGATAAACTTTCCGCTGCCAGCCTGACCAAGCCATTTACCGTCATCGAATACAGTACGACCGTTGGAAAGCACCCGTTTCGGGTAGCCGCGTAAATGCCAACCCTCGTAGAGGTTGTAATCAGTCCGTTGTTGAGAATAATTTACACCATAATTAACTTCACGGTTCGCATCCCACAAGACGATGTCAGCATCCGATCCAGGCGCTAATGTGCCTTTCCGTGGGTACATGCCAAATATTTTGGCTGGGTTGGTGCTGGTTAACGCCACAAATTCGTTAATCGAGAAATCACCGCTGCCTACCATTTTTGTCCAAAGCACCGGCAGTCGGTCACCCACACCAGGTAAGCCGCCTGGTATGGTGGTGAAATTGCCCTGGCCTAACTCTTTACCAGGAATGGCTACCTCTTTCCCTTCGTAAAGGATTGGTTTTGTCCCATCATAAAAGAATGGACAATGGTCGGTGGAAACTACTTGTAGAACGCCTTCTTTTAACCCATTCCATAAACGCTGTTGATCTTTGGTTGTTCGCAGCGGCGGTGAACAAATCCACTTTGCACCATCCGATCTGCTGAGGTCATCTTCAGTGAAAAACAAATACTGCGGACAGGTTTCGCCCATGATGGAAAGCCCATGATCACGCGCATACTTAATCATATCCACTTCGCCGGCGGCGTTAACATGAACAATATACAACGAAGTATGCGCCATCGCCGCGAGAGCTGCGCCTCGCATAACCGCCTCTACCGCTCCCCATGCGGGTCGCGTGCGGGCATGGTAAATTGGCTCAGTCAGCCCTTCCGCCAACGCTTCGGCAACCATTAACTCAATCAAGTCGCCATTTTCCGCGTGCAGCATGGTGAGCATGTGGTTTTCATGGGCAATGCGCATCACGCGGAAAATCTCTTCATCTTTGAGGCGCAGACGATTGTTATATGCGCTGAAGACTTTTAAGCTGGTGATTCCATTTTCCACCAATAGTGGTATCTGGGATTCTACTTCAGGGTTGAGATGGGTAATGTTCATATGCAAGCCATAATCAATTGCCACGCTTGCATCCGCTTTGCGGCGCAGTGCTGAAACGCACGCCAATAAATCATCGGAATCTTGTGAGACAAAGTCGATTACTGTCGTCGTGCCGCCGCAGGCAGCCGCTTTTGTGCCTGTGTAGTGGTCGTCAGATGAAACCGTGTTAAACATTGGCAAGTCAAGGTGAACGTGTACATCCACCCCTCCAGGCAGCACACATAGGCCTTCGGCATCGATCACTTCACCATGCGCTGGCGCTTGCAGCCCTTCGCCGATCTGAGCAATTTTCCCATCTTCAATCAGCAAATCTGATTTGCTTGTTTGTGATTCTGTGTATAGGGTACCGTTTTTGATGAGCGTATGCATGAAACTTCCTGATGCCGCAGATTTGAAAAATTAAGTCTTCCGGGTTCATTCTACCAGTTAATTTTTTATGGTTAATAATTGTCCAACTCATGGTCGGGTATGGCACTATTTAACCCAAGCAGCAGGTTCAAGACTTCAGGCGAAAGGGTTTCATCGGGCATGGTGCCCGTATGATAAACTGCGCTGTTTCTTGCTCTTTCGCGCAGCGTTTTCCAAAGCGCAGCACGCTCGTCCAAAGGCAGCACCAGGTCATGAATGCTTTTTGCTTTGTTGAACAGGTCACCGACCGTATAAAAGAAAGTGATTCTTTTCCATGAACCTGCGACAATCGGGTTGGCTAATTGTGTTAACGGTGCAATTTGTACCTTGATGTACTCTTCATTGGCACGCGGATGATCGGGTTGATCGCGAAGCAATTCTCTTCTGGTGGTTAATTCATGACCACGATATTCAGCAAAAAAATCGATTCGCCAGCGATGGTTGCTGCCAAAATTTGAGCCCTGGTAAAAGGCAAAATAATCGACATCGATGATTTTTGGAGCTGATTTCAGCGGAATGCGATACCACCCGAGGAGTCGGGCAATTTCAAGATCTGCCAAGGATGGTAGAATCCCAATCAGGATAAACGCATTGCCTGGAATTATCTGCGCCATTTCTGCCTTACCTGTCCTTTAATAAATTTCATCCTGGATTCATAAAAACTCCAGGATGAAAACGAGCGTTAAATCAATCCAACCAAATCGTTAAACTCAGTAATTAACTTATCAATCGCATCCGCCTGATCTTGGATGTCTCTCCAGTAGTCAGGTGCATACCACTGATCTTGAATTTCCTGGTAGGTTTTACCCTGCTGTTCAACCCAAGTATAGTACTTAAGGTTGTGAATTCGTTTCTTGTCTTGGTAAGAAAGTTCCAGCAAATTATCGGTGGCAACCCCTTGCAGGTACCGCCCAAATGTCGCCGCTGCATCGACCTCTGTGAAGTTTCCTTTTTGTTCATGCACCTCTCGCCTGCGGCTCTCATATAATTCCATAGAATCGGTCAACACAGTCAAGACGATATCGTTCTCGCCAAGTTCATAGTATTTGGCAAATTTTATTGCTGATAACAAGTTGGCAATTCCTGAAAAACCAACCAAGTCGAGTTTATCAACAAAAGTGGAATCCAACCCCTGCTCAACCAGAAACTTCTTGCCTGCGGGTTCATTGAAAAGCCGCATCAGGTCGACTACCGCCTCGTCGTCAATTGCTACAACCATGTCTGTGTTCTTGACATTGTGAACCCACGGAACATGTTTGTCACCAATGCCCTCGATGCGGTGCGCGCCAAAGCCATTCTCGAGCAGCGTCGGGCACTGCAATGCCTCGCTGGCAACAATTTTGCTTTCGGGGTATTTTTGTTTCAGTAAGTCTCCCACAGCAATCGTACCCGCAGATCCGGTTGTCAAAGCCACTCCGCGGTAGTGATCTCCCGCTCTAAGTTCATTTTCCAATATTTCCAACATGGCGTTGCCGGTAACCTGGTAATGCCAGAGATAATTTCCAAATTCATCAAACTGATTGAAGATGACCAAATCCTGCCCTGAGCGCCGCAATTCCCAGCATTTATCAAAAATCTCTTTTACATTCGATTCAGTGCCAGGTGTCGCGATAACTTCGCCTGCTATTTCTTTGAGCCAATCAAACCTCTCCCGGCTCATGCCTTCTGGCAGAATCGCAATAGATTCACAAGCCATCAAGGCAGAATCGTAAGCGCCTCCGCGGCAATAATTGCCTGTCGATGGCCAAACCGCTTTTTGCACAGTGGGATCGAATTGCCCGGTCACCAGCCTCGGAACCAGGCAGCCGTAGGCAGCACCAACTTTATGCGCTCCAGTGGGGAACCATTTTCCCACCAGTGCGAGTATCCTCGCTTTGGTTCCGGTCAGCTCTGACGGAAATTCAATATAGTTCACGCCGCCAAATGCGCCGCCCATTACTGTCGGTTCATTTTTCCAGGTAATCCTGAAGAGGTTTCGTGGATGAAGATCCCACAAACCAATACCGCTTAGCTCATCTTTTATCTTTTGCGGGATAAGGTCTGGGTTTTTCATTTGCGCGAGCGTCGGGAAAATGATGTTTTGCTGCCTTGCCCGTTCAATCGCTTTTTTGCGGCGGTCGTGAAAAACCTGCAGATCAATTTTGGTCATGTTTTTCTCCTCGGTTCAATCATTGTTTGATGCTTCGCTTACGATATAAAGTGGTCGTCCCTTGACCTCGTCATAGATGCGTCCCACATATTCACCCAAGATTCCCAATGATACCAACTGAACGCCGCCTAAGAAAAGTACCGCGATGAGCGTGGTAGCCTGTCCGAAGAAAAACTGGGATCCAATCAGCCTGAGGATGATCACCACTGGGATGGCAATGATGCTGATGCCAGCAGAAATAAACCCCAGCCACATTGCAATTTGCAGCGGCACATAGGAAAAACTCGTTACTGCCGTTAACGCCAGCTTGAGCATCTTTTTGAATGGATATTTCGTTGAACCTGCATACCGCGCCGCGCGCTTGTAGGGAACTCCGATTGATTTGAAACCCACCCAAGCCGACATACCCCTGAGGAAGCGGTGCCGCTCGCGCATACTGTTCATCACGTCCACTACTTTACGATCCAGCAGACGGAAATCGCCGGTGTCCAATGGGATTTTAACATCGGTGATGCGGTAAATCGTACGGTAGAAAATCGAAGCCGTCATGCGTTTAAACCAGGTTTCACCTTCGCGTTCAGAACGCTGCGCATACACTACCTGATAGCCTTCGCGCCATTTTTCAATCATTTGCAAAAACAGTTCCGGCGGGTCTTGCAAGTCGGCATCAATGATAACGACGGCATCACCGCGGGAGTAATCAAGGCCGGCGGTCACTGCAATCTGATGCCCAAAATTACGGGCAAATATTACTTTACGAATTCGCTTGTCATTTTCCTCAAGTTGTCGAATCTTTTCAGTGGATCCATCCGTCGAGCCATCGTCCACAAGAATCAATTCCCAGAGTTCACCGGTCTGCGCCATAACTTCGCAAATGCGCTGATAGAGTGTGTCAAGACAGTCAATTTCGTTATACACAGGGGCAATGATTGTGAAAATCGGTTTCATTAACCTTTTACCTTGTTATTGAGATATTTAGTCAATGCATTCATCGTTGGTTCAATTATAGCCGCCTTTGGCGCTGCCATTGTTGCAGCCCGAACATCCTTTAAACCATTGCCTGTGTTGACTACCAGCACTGGGTCTTGGTTCGAAACAAGGCCAGTTCGTAAAGCCTCCTTTAATCCGGCAAAAGCAGCAGAGCCTGCCGGTTCAGAAAAGACACCATGAGTTCCCAAATCAGCAATCGCGCTGATAATTTCTTCATCTGATACCTTGATGTAAGAGCCGTTCGTTTGGCTGGCAGCACGCACAGCCCGCACACCGTCCCTCGGCAAATCTACACTGATAGAATCTGCAATGGTGGTGGCACTCACAGGGGTAATTCGTTCCACCCCTGCGTCGAAGGCATGTGCCACTGCGGCAGATAAAGTGGATTGCACACCGAAAAGCCTGGGAACAGTATGCAGCCAGCCGAGTGTTACAAGCTCTTTAAACCCCTTGTGCAGCCCTGAGATGATGTTGCCATCGCCAACAGATACAAATATGCACAGGGGTTTATCGTTTTCATTCTGACTTTGAAGTAATTGCTCCCAAATTTCAAACGCGCCGGTCTTCTTCCCTTCCAGCGTAAAGGGATTCATGCCGGTATTGCGGCAATACCAGCCAAATTCTTGCGCTGCTTCAACGGTGAGGTCAAATGCAGCATCATAATTTGCATCCACTAAAATAACTTCAGCCCCATAAATGAGCAGTTGAGCAACCTTGGCAGGCGGCGCTGTTTTAGGCGCGAAAATTACCGCCTTCATACCAGTCGCCGCCGCCATTCCGGCGAGGGCTGCACCGGCGTTACCGGTTGAAGCCGTTACAAGGGTTTCGGCGCCAATTTCAAAGGCTCTGGCAATAACTACAGCGCTGGCGCGGTCTTTATAAGAGGCAGTCGGGTTCCTGCCTTCATCCTTCAGCCAGAATTTTTCCAGTTTTAGGCTTTTTCTTAGCCTCTCAAGTTGGTACACAGGAGTAAAGCCAACCGCATGGAAAGGTGTTTTTTCAAAACCAGGATCTTCAACAGGAAGCAACTCGCTATATCGCCAAAGCGATTGCTCCTCAGTATTGATAATGGTGTCAGGGGTCCAGGTTTTGCGGATTTTGTCATAATCCAAAATCACATCAAGGTTGCCACCGCACTTTGGGCAAGTATAAACAACCTCGATGGATGAATACTCTGACTCGCAAATCGAGCATTTATAACCGGAGAACCCGTTCATTTTTCTATTGCCTATTCATTTTCAAACGGTGTTCCCAACGCAGCCGGTGGAGTTGTGCGTAAAGAGCGTAATAACTTCGAAATCACCTTACGCGGTTTTTCAGGCAATGCTGCGAGTTCACGCTCCACCCATTCAGCCCGGCCTACATTAACCAGCAGTAGCGTGAAAATCATAAGGGGGAATGGTGCGGCCTGAAGTATTTGGATGGGAATATTCGTTGTGGACTGCAGTGTGATTCCCATCTGTTGCAGCGCGCCAAAAAAGTAAGCGCCAAAAGCTACCTTCAAAGGATTCCATCCGCCGAAGATCGTAATCGCAAGAGCTATCCACCCGATACCGTCGAGACCCGCAAGCTGCCCTGCCCAGCCAATTTTGATAGCCAGAGAATACATCGGTCCGGCAAGGCCGACAAGTGCACCACCCAAAATAGTGTAGAAATATCTCATCCTCTTAACATCAGCACCACGCGCAAATGCTGCCGAAGGCTGCTCACCGATGCCCTGAAGCATAAGACCAGGACGAGTGCGATAAATGTAAATATAAGCGATGATGATAAAAAGGTAAGATGCATACACAATTACTGAATGGTTGAAAAATATTGGGCCAATCACAGGGATATCTGCCAAAAATGGGATTGGTGTCTTAGAGATAAAGATCCCAGGTTTATTGGTATATGGAGCTCCGAGAAAATACGCGAGATCTCGGGCAAGCAGAGCCAGTACAAAACCAATCGCCACTTGCGATTGTTTGAGCGTAATACTGCTAAACGCCACAATCGCGGCAATCAATCCGCCGATAAAAGCCCCCATAAGAAATCCCAATAAAATACTGTTGGTTGTCAGTGCAACAACAAATCCACCCATCGCGCTCAGGATGATCGTACCGTTAACTGAGAGATTAATGACCCCCGCCTTTTCGGTGATTGTTTCACCGATGGAAGCGAAAAGTACAGGGACAGCAAACTCTACAATTCCAGCCAATGTCGTAAGGGTCGTCATTTCCATAGTTTTTTATCGTTTCTTCATATATTGTTTTCGAAAACCATCTACGAGCAAAAAGAGGAGCACCAATGAGCCTTGAAGCACCCCGGCAAAATACGAGTTCAATCCGATATATTGCAATTCTGTGTTGCCGATACTGAGGGCGGCGAAGAAGAATGCAACTATAGGCGCCCAGATTGGATGGAAATTAATAAGCATTGCGACCAGCAACCCCAGAAAACCATAGCCAAAACCTGCATCAGGGATAAGACTATATTGTTTTGAAGTAACAAGGGCTGTTCCTGCGATGCCGGCGAATAAGCCGCAAATTCCGAATGCCAGTAAGAAATAGCGGGTTGTAGGCACACCCAGAATATGCGCAGCTTTGTCGTTCTTGCCGGTCGCCTTCAAGCGCAAACCAAAATGTGTACCCTTTAACATTATCGCGGTAAAAATCACGATAACAAAAGCGATGATTAATATTGTCAGGCTCAGGTTCGTTCCTGGTAGATAGGGCAGCCGAAACTTAATATCAATCCATTCAGTTCCGCTTCCCGATGCCACACCAGGGCGTTTCCATGGTCCAAAAATCAACCAGATCGCAATGGTTTTTGCCACAAAATTCAGCCCTAACCCGCCAAAAATTTCATTCACACCGCCAAAAATCTTCATCAAACCCGTGAGAAGCGCCCATAAAACGCCTCCAAGGGCACCAAAGAGATAGGCAAGGATAATCACGATGACTGGAGCAATCGCTGCTTCATCAAGAAAACGAAATGCTCCGACAGCGAAAATTGACCCCATTATAATCTGACCTTCCATGCCGATATTCCATAAACCAGCGGTGAAGGTAAAGAGCAAACCTGAAGTCGCAATTACGAGCGGCACCCATGCTGCAATTACTGAGGTAATTTTGATGGTTGACCCAAAGGCTCCATTCAGGATGGTTTTATAAGCCTCCAAAGGATTCGCATCTGCCATTAGTAAAAGCAGAGAAGTGAACACAAGAGCAAGCGCAATTGCCAAAAACCGGATGCCATAACTCGACAATGTTTGCTTATTGAAAAATGAATGGCGTTGTTCAGTTTGAGGGTTTACTGACATCTGCGGCTACCTTTTCGAAAGAGTTCCATCCTTTCCCTCCAATCAATTGACCAAGCTCATCGACAGTTGTTGTTCGTGCATCGATTGGCGGCGAAACCAACCCACCAAAGAAAACCAAAATACGATCGCTGTACTGGATGATTTCATCTAAATCTGATGAAGTGAATACGATGCTGGCGCAATCCTTACACCGTTCCTTAAGCTTCGACCAGATCCAGATGGCAGATTCAATATCCAACCCACGGGTTGGGTGCTCGAGGAGAATTAAGTTCAATTTTCTACGCAAGAGCGCTAACAACGCCCGCTGCTGGTTGCCACCAGAAAGTTGTTCAATCAAGCTCTCATTGTGGCCTTTAATGAAATATTCTCCAATCCTCTGTTCCGTGAGTGTGATGCCTTTTTTCTGATCGATAAACAGTTCGCTATGTTCTTCTGACAAAATAAAATGTTCGGTTAAAGTCATCCCTTGAATCAGCCCTTCTTCTAATCTGGCAGCGGGCAAATACGCCACACCGGCTTTTTGAAATGCGTGATAGGGCTTGCCTGTAAAGTCTTTTTCATCGAGGAAGATTTTGCCATTGACCGGCCGCATCAACCCAGTAAGCATACGAAGAAAAAGCCGTTGGCCCGATCCTTCCATTCCCGCCAAACCGATGACTTCGCCGCTCTTAATTTCGAGGTTAATCCCCTTAAGCTGAAGGCGATAATCTTCGACCCCGATATTCTCGAGCCTGGTATAAGAGGTTTGGGTGCAGTGGGTTTCTTTAGCACCAACATCAACTGACTTACCGAACATCATATATACAAATTCTGCGGTATTGTAAGGCGGCAACACTTCCCCCGCCACCTGACCCTGCCTGAAAACAACCACCCGGTTACATAATTGTTCCACTTCTTCAAGCTTATGTGAAACGAAAAGTACTGTCAAACCCTGGTTTGCGAGTTTAACCAACGTCGCAAACAGTTTTTCCTTCTGATTGGCTGAGATTCCCGTTGTTGGTTCATCGAGAATCAGAACTTCAACTCCGAGCCAGAGCAACCGGAGAATTTCCAATTGCTGCCGTTCGCCGACGGTTAATGTATCGATATGGACATCAGGCTTTATCTGGAAATCAAACTCTTCTGAGAGCTTTATGATCTCCTTCTCCACCTCGGATTTTTGTGGAAAAAACTTCCCTTTTGATCCTAAAATGAAATTATCGAGTACCGTCATCGGCGGAAAATCCAGAGGGTCTTGGTGGAGCATTCCAATTTTTAATCGCAGGGCATCTTCTGGCGAGGCAATTTTTTCCACTTTTCCATCGATGAGAATTTCACCAGAATCCGCCTGGTAATATCCCGTGAGAATTTTCATCAATGTGCTCTTACCCGCTCCGTTTTCCCCCAAAATCCCCTGAATCGTCCCTGACGGAAGATCAAGATTGATGTCATTATTCGCGTGAACTTTACCAAAGCGCTTGTGAATGTGTTGAAATGTAATGTTCAAGCAATTGTCCTTATCTTTTAAATACCTGGGGGGAAAGGAAAACCTTTCCCCCAGGTTTTAAACATAACTTACTCGCTCTTGCCTTCCATACCTTCCAAAAGCTGCGGGAGGTACCAAATTTGCTGGAGCGTCGCTACTTCACCTTCAGCCAGGAAGGGAGTTCCATCCTGATAGTTCAACGGTCCAGTCCAAAGTTTCAAACCACCACCAAGTTCCTGAATGAAGGAATCCAGCAGTACAACATTTTCTTCGCTCAGAGCGCCGCCCTTGTTAAATCCAATGGCAGATGTATCGGGGTCATTGATATTCGCCCAATCAGGTCCGGGTAGTTCGAAATTTCCTTCCCAGGTACCGGCTTTAATGGATTCAATAGCCTTTACATAAGAGGGTCCCCAGTTAAAGAAAGGAACACCTAAACAAACATCATCACCACCAGCGCAGGCATTGGCATAATCATATGGAATCGCCCAGACTTGTTTACCATCAGCAGCTAACCGTTTGGCTTCTACCAAGGCTTCGGTTGTATCAATGGAGCTGATG
>JAGOVY010000150.1 GCA_018060515.1 Anaerolineaceae bacterium
CTTGCGGCACATGATCCTAAGTCATGCCTGTCTGCCAATTCCAGCATTTCCCCAGCGCGGCCATATTATAAGCGTTGGCAGGGACAGCGTCAATAATGGAATATAATCATGGATTGTTCTTCAGTTCATAATGCCTTCAAGGAGAAAACCGATTGTCGAAAATATACTCACCAGATTCTGCAGGAAAAGATCGCGCCAGGCTTTCAAAAACCATCGTGCTGGCATTACGCGAACTGATGAAACAAACAGAACCGGATGAAGTCACCAGAGACATTACGGCATATTTGATTGTCTCTTTGGAAGAAATAGCAGGAAACATAGATGCTTCAGTGTCAGCGTGGGAAAAAAGAGGCTATTGGGTGAAAGCAGATCGCTTTCGATTGGAATGGGAATGGGCAAGTGTGATCGCCTCCGAACTGCGCACTGCATTAGCAGGAGAGGATTGGGGGACTATTGCCAGGCTTGCTGTAAAAATTGCGCAAAAACTCAATAATGTGGTTGTGCCTGCCAGGCACCGCATGGGTACGCCGTGGGTGGGAGCGGCGCGTTTGCTGAAATAAAACAGGCTTCCGATTGAATCGGAAGCCTGTCTTCTGACAGAACTGTCTCTTATTTGGATTTAAGGATGACACGGGCATCAGCCACGCGCAAGCCTTCACCTTCACTGTAGAGTAAGATGGGGTTGGCATCAGATTCAGCAATTTCATCAGCCAGCTCGTAAATCATGTTGGAATATTTAACAACCGTTTCTGCCATGGTTTTACGGTCTCGAGGTGCTTCACCGCGAACACCGGCCAAAATCGCCGCGCTCTTGATCTCACCGATCATTTGCTCAGCTTCAGCCTGTGAAACCGGGGTAACGCGGAAGGTGACATCCTTGAGGACTTCGACGAAGATACCGCCCAAACCAAACATCACAGTAGGTCCAAAAGCTGGGTCGTTGACTGAGCCCAAGATAACTTCGGTACCCCAAGGCGCCATTTCCTGAACAGCGACTCCATGGATATCGGCGTCAGCCTTGTAGGCTTTGGAATTTTTTAGGATGGTGTTGTAGGCGTCACGAGCGTCGGCTTCGCTCTTGATATTAACTTTCACACCGCCGGCATCTGATTTGTGAAGAATATCAGGGGAAACAATCTTCATCACGATCGGGTAACCGATTTGCTCACAGAGTTTCACTGCCTCATCTTCGCTTTTCGCCAGACCAATTTTTGTGGTTGGCAATCCGTAGGCTTCAAAGACTTTCTTGGCTTCGATTTCAGTCAATGAGCTGCGTCCATCTGCTCGCGCAGCGGCAATAATCTTTAAAGAGGCTTCTTTGGCTTTACCATCGGTTGAAACACTTGCAGATTTCTTGTTTTCCTGTAAGCGTGAAAATTCGCGTAATGCCGCCATGGCGTTTACAGCTACGTCGGGGGCGAAGAAGGCAGGAATTCCATTTTCAACCAACCAGCCGATAGCCTGATCAGATTTTTCTCCGCCGACGAATGAAACGGTTACGGGTTTGTCCTTCATGCCGCTTTCATCAACTGCGCGCTTGATGCTTTGAGCAATTTCGCCGGGGTTGGTCATGGCAGTTTCGCAATATAAAACAACCACGCTATCTGTCCAATCACTCTTAATGGCAAATTTCACGGTTTCGTAATACCACTCGGTACCGGCCATACCCGTCATATCGACCGGGTTCTTGGCTGAACCGAACTCGGGCATGTGCTTCTTCATTTCAACCTGAAGATCCTCAGGAGCAAATTTGAGAGGAATGCCGAATCGTTCTGCCGCGTCGGTTGCCAGTACACCGTTACCACCACCATTGGTGATGATGAGCATATTGTCGCCCTTCATTGGGGGTTGTGTGGAAAGGGCGAGACCTCGGTTGAACAGATTCTCGAGATCAGAGGCTTCGATGACGCCAGCCTGTTTGAACGCAGCGTTATATATCTTCGCTCCGCCGGCGAGTGAGCCGGTGTGAGAAGCTGCCGCGGCAGCGCCGTGAGCAGAAACACCAGATTTCAATGCGATGATGGGCTTTGTAGATTTTTTGGCGGCATCTATAAATTTGCGGCCGTCACGCATTCCCTCAACGTAGAGGGAAACACAAGAGGTCTCATCATCATCCTGGAACCATTCGATAAGGTCAGCAAAATCAACATCAGCCATATTGCCGATGGAGATCATTTTTTCGTAGCCAACTCGTCGGCCATAAGTAGCCATATCCATGGCGATAAGCAGCGCGCCTGATTGAGTGATCAGCGAGGTTTTACCGGGCAGCGGAAGGCAGGGTGCAAAAGAGCCGTTAAATTTTTCAGAATTGGAGAGTGAACCAACAATATTGGGTCCAAGAATACGCATTCCGTATTGATGAGCGATGCGGATAACTTCATCTTCAAGGTCTTTTCTGCCAACTTCACTGAATCCAGAAGTAATGACAATGCCGCCTTTGACACCTTTTTTACCGCACTCCTCGACTACCTGGGCCATCACTTTGGCGGGTACGCACATAATTGCAGAGTCAATTTCATCTGGAACCTGGCTGACCTCAGCATAGCACTTTAACCCGAGAATTTCGCTTACTTTTTGATTGATCGGGAAAATTTTGCCTTGGTAACCGTCCTTAAGCAGGTTTTTGATTACGGTGTATCCAATCTTTCCGGGGGTGGCAGAAGCACCAACTACCGCAACTGATTTTGGTCTGAGCATTTTTTCAATACCAATTTTATCCACAACAAATCCTCCTCATAAGGTAATGGTTTTATTTTAACTGATAGAATAATTTCAGGATTCAATTTTACCCAAATTATATGAAACAAAAGTACTTATTTCTATGAATATTCATCACAAAAACCCAAATTATGAGCACGTTGCGAGTGCGTTGAGAAAAACCGCTGAAACGCTGCCTGAGATTGATTCAATCAGTGAAGTACTTTCAACCGCTTTGAATGCGGCTGACCCAGAACTGGCTGTGAAAAAACATCTGAAGAGTGCTGGCAATGTTGTTACCGTCGGGGGGCATTTGTATTCCTTGCTGCCGCATTCACGGGTTATCACCATCGCGCTTGGCAAGGCAGCCCCTGCAATGCTGCGCGGAGCGGCTGAACAACTCGGAAGCCTGTTTCAAGGCGGCGTATGCGTTTGTAAACACCTTGACTCTTCTCTATTTGAGATACCACAAACAAAAATGCTCGCAGGCGACCATCCTGTTCCAGGTGAGGGCAGCCTGCTTGCAGGGTTGGAAATTCAACGGGCAGTTGAAGGATTAAATAAAGA
>JAGOVY010000073.1 GCA_018060515.1 Anaerolineaceae bacterium
TTGGTTACAGCCAGTAGGGCTTGCCCGGCAAGCGTATTGAGAAACCGTATTTCAGATTCTTTGAAACGGTGTGAACCTGTGTAAGCCACCCAAATAAAGGCTCGCTCCTCTTCTCCGGTATTGAGCGCGATAGCCGCAAGCGCAGAAGGGATCAACGCATTACCGGGTATCCCCATTCTCCGAATACGCGCCTTAGACGGGATGATCAGAAAAGGCTCATCGCGAACCTGATCTTGAAGAATCTGATCCAGATATGCATACGTTTCTGCCTCATCGCCAACCCGGTAGGCAAGGCAGCCTTCAGACGCTTTCACTGTAGTGTTGGGTAGCAATACCAGGCTGGCTGCATCTGCTCCGTAGGATAGAAGTGCGTTAAGCAGGTGGCTCGAGGATGAGTCGAGCTGCAGGTTCGAGGCGATGCCTTGAGTAACATTGAGCAGAGAATCAAGCTCTTCCAGTTTTGATTTCAGGCTGATCCGCATTTGTTCGAATGTAGCGCCTAAACGCCCAATTTCATCCACCCCTTTGATTTCGATACGATGATCAAGTTCTCCTTTGGCAATCTCATCAGCCCGCTTTGCAAGGTGTACCAGTGAATCAGTATGGGTTTTCATCAGGTGAGATAAAAATAGGAAGACCAGCAGCGCTATAAAAATCGAAATCACCATCTGAGGCAGTACGAATTGCAGTGCAAGTTGTTGTGTAAACGCAGAAGGAATCGAAAGGAGTACCTTCCAACCGTTTTCCTGATTAATCAACGCATAACTTAGTTGTTGTAACCCGGCTGAATTGTGATCATCAAAAATCCCTGAACCTGAGGGGATCTTCTGATTGTAGGTCGTCATCAGCAGCTGCAGATCGTTAGCAAAGAGAACTCGGTTTTGATCGTCCAATACAACTGCCTGCCCGCCTGCGCGGGCGATGTTTTCAAATGCCAGCAACATAGGCTGCGCAAATAGGTTGGATTTTAAATCTGTGCGCGCAACCAGTACCCCTTGCGGTAAGCCATACTCATCTGGAATTGCAGTGATTGATGAGAGCGTTGCAGAATCGCTGCCTGACAACAATTGAACCACTATGTTTTGCGCATGAACTCCGTTTAAAGCTGATGCAATCGCTGTCTGTTCTTCGGCTGAAACGTTTAAACCCTCTAATGATTCTTCGGGGTACCCGGTTAATGGGCTGCCAGTCAGATCAAACACAAAAAACTGATTAAAGAATGGCGTTCGGTTAATCGATGTTTGAAGTGATTGCCGCAGCTTCTCCGTATCATTTAATGGCAGCCCGCGGTCTATCACTGCGTTGCTCAGCATGTTCGCGGCTTCAAAAAACATGGGTATGTTTTCAGAAACTGTTCTTGAAGAGTCCTCCAACTGTTTCAGTGTGAGTTCACGTGCAGCCCGGCTCGCAGACATCCAACTGACAATAACCAGCAGCAGCAATACGCCCAATGTCATAGGGAGTGCTGTAACCATGATGCGTTTCTGCAAACTTGTTGCGATTGGCGAAGTTTCCAAAGACCTGGTTTCAACCCAGTATTTTGACCTGTTTACTTTTAGTATCTCGCAAAACAACCCGCCCAAGATCAATTCAATCCCGATGATTGCTGCATAAATCCAAGACCTTGTAAATACAAAATCGAGTCTGGCTGCCAGACCGCCATTCGTGCTGAAGAATGTGCTGGTCATCAACACCAAAGGCGAGAGAACAGCAGTGATGAGCGCCGCCCCAAACGGTTTGCGCAAGAAAGTAAAGAATCGGCTTCGATAATTCTGACGGAATGCCCATGAAAGGATGACACCCAGCGCGGCAATTTCAAGCGGCGTAAACATTGAATGCGTATTCCACAGTGCAGTAAAAATGCCGCTGATAAACCCGATAAGCACCGCTGGCCACATCCCCAGCATTCCTGCAGCCAAAATTAACGGGATGGCGTTGAAAACCATCACTGTCGGCGCCAGATTTTCAAGAGGCGCCGTAGACAGTGCTGAATTTTTTAAAATTGGGAGATCAAATCCGATAAAAACTGAGCTGATGATCGAAAATGACGCCAACAATAGCAGGATATTGCGAAACTGTTGTGTATGAACGATATCACGATGACGGCGGGTTACCCATAGGATCACCGCAGCCATCCCGAACCAGCCCAGCCAACCGATTAATTGGTAGGGTGTATCAAAAAATGGTGGTGAGTCAAACAGGTGAATCCTGATCATCTATCTAATCATACAACCTTATGATATTTTTGCCTGGCTATTCAACTTTTTCCAAGCGATATTGTACAAGAAATGATTTTTTCTGGAAATTTTTATTTTATTTACTTCTTCAACCCATTGTTTTTCGATTTCATCAGCTTGTTGAAATGCCTCATCTGATACTTTTCGCCGAATGTCGGCTGTTGAACCCTTCACATTCTGAACCTGTTCAATGAAGTCGGCTTCAAATGTTTTTTGATCATCCAAAATTACTTTGATTCGAGCCTGATAATCGCGGGAGATTTCGCGATGCAGGGCCTCATGACGCCAATACAAGGTCGCCCCATCATATTCACCTGTCGGCGTCGGCCCCAGATCGGGCACCCCAGCATCCATCCAAACTGGTTTGAAGAGCGCTGTGCATGGCGTCGAAGTCGCCGTTAGCCAATGCTCAGGCTCTGCATCTTTACGGAGCACTGTCACCATTGAGCCAGTCGTCTGATCAGTGCGAATTGGACCCCAGCCAGCATGCATACACACATCTACACCAGTGATTTTTCGGTCCGGCGACCAGGATGGCTGCACCTCACGCGTGTGCGAACGCAAAACCTTCATCATCGTTGCCGCAGTAATCTTGCCTGTCTCTGCGCGCAATTGGTCGGTGGTGCAAGCCTGCCGGCGGCGACCCTGTCCAAAAGTAGTAAAGATAGGCTCTGAATAACAACGGGCAAAACTGAAATCATCTGCATTGCGGCACCATCCCTTTTTGATTGCATTGGAAACAAGGTTTTCAGATGCGAGATCCCATTGATTGGTGATGGATATCGCGTTGGAAATGCTGCGAATATCCACTACCTTTTCAGCCGCCCATTCTTTACCTGATGTTTCAAGCACCCAGGCTTCTTCTTTATCGCAGATGATAAAACTATTATGGTAGTACATCTTATGACCAAAGCCGCAGTTGCCGCCCTGCCCATACTTTTCAAGTAATTCAATAATCAGATGCATGGCTTGTTCAGCGGTGTCGCAGCGTTCAAGCGCCAGGCGCAAAAAATCCATCCCGATGAGCCCAGGCGTTTTATCATAAGGGGTGCGGGTGAAGACTGCCTCATTGCCGATCGTCACACCATGCTCATTGGAACCCATCTCGGCGCCCCAAATCCAAAAGGGCTTGGCCAGCAACACCTTGTTTGTTCTCGCAGCTTGTGGTATTTCGATGTAGGTGCACTTGGTTGTTGCCCCCTCCGGATGCTGCGCTGCAGGCAGAATAATGACCTCATGCGCTTCGTTGGGATGACGGTCTGAATTTTTTCCAAACAATACATTTCCGTCTGCAGTGGAATTTCCTAAAGCAACTATCGTATCGCACATGGCTTACTCCTTCGCGTAAAAGGCTCTTTTAACAAAAATAACCTATCCCTGTTTGTTTATTCCTCTTCTTGCAAGGCGTGATTTATAATCTCGAGTACTTCAGAAATTTCTTCTTCAACAGTTTTATTGTTCGTATCCACGATAATCGCATCGTCTGCCCTTTTTAACGGGGCGTGTTTTCGGGTTGAATCGATCCCATCTCTTTTTAAGACATTTTCCAAAATTTCTGCATAAGTACGTGTTTCGCCGCGCTGTTGTACCTCGAGAAAGCGCCGCCTGGCCCTTTCTTCTGGCGTGGCATCGAGGTAAAACTTAAAGCGCGCATCCGGAAATACAACCGTGCCGATATCCCGACCCACCATCACAATATTGCCGCGTAACCCGATCTCTCTCTGCCTGGCAGTGAGGTTCGTCCTCACCCCTTGATAAGCCGACACGGGCGAAACTCCTCGTTCCACCTCTGGGTTGCGAATCTCCCAGGTAACGTCAACTCCGTTGAGCAGCACATCCATCGTTCTACCATCTGAGACTGAAGCAGGCTGCACATCAATTTGGATTTTTTCTGTCAAACTGGTCAC
Source organism: Anaerolineaceae bacterium (assembly GCA_018060515.1). Classification (GTDB taxonomy): domain Bacteria; phylum Chloroflexota; class Anaerolineae; order Anaerolineales; family Anaerolineaceae; genus UBA6107. Next base: position 4,145 of record JAGOVY010000073.1, read on the forward strand.
TGCAGCTTCATCTTCCACACTGCCAAGTTCCTGCAAGGCTGCAAGCGTGGCAACTCGATACATAACACCTGTATCAAAATAGAAAAACCCAAGCTGCATTGCAAGTTTTTCAGCCAGGGTAGATTTCCCAGAAGCGGCTGGGCCGTCAATCGCAATTACCAGGGGTCGTTCTGTATGATTCACAGTGAAGCTCCTTTAATTATGGGGTCGCTCCACCTGGAAAGAGGTCATTGCGTGCCCAAAGTATTATGTTGGTTTCTTCCACCGGTGCCGTCCTGAAAACCCACCACTTCATCCAGTCAATCAAACTCATCTCCTCAGGCAGAGGGGCAATCGCCCAGCGGAATTTTTGACCACGATAGGAGATATCCGTTTGGAGTATCACATCAGCCGGTGTTAAGACAACCGAATGAGATTCTTTTGGATTAATTGCCGCCGCGCTGCTAAGATTTTCGAAATCTCGCAATAACCATTCCACAGAAGGCATGGTTAATCCGGCTTGGAGTATATCAATGCGATTCTCGATGCCCGTTTTCGAGCGTGATAAGTCATGTAATGTTGACATGAACTCGTTTTCAGTAATTGGAGTGCCAGCGCCGCGGCTGAACTCAAACCCCGGCGGGTTTGTCAAACCTGTCGCTTTCCACGCTCCAGCGAAAACCATGAAAAATGAGAGGATTACAACACCGGCGGCCAGCCCTTTGCGGGTAGAAATTTCAGACCAGCCCCAGGCAAGCAGCACAGTCAACCCCACAAGCAAAATTAACGGCAAGATCATGCCGATAATCCGATTACGATATTCATCATTCGCCATTTGCAGATTATTCAATAAGTAAAGACCATTGAAGAATGAGAAAACCACCAAGGAAACCGTCAGGCCTGCTTCAGCGATAGTGACAATTGAATTGTCAACTTTCCAGTTACTGAAAATTGCTGCTATCTTAATCGCTCCCAGCAAGAGCAAGGGGATCGAAACCCAAAATAAGTCGTTAAGCTGCCGGGATGGATTTGCCACCACAAGCAGGAGAGCAACCAAAGCCCAAACTGCAAGCCATTTCACCCGCTTATCACCCCTAATAAACCCATCAATTACCGAGATTCCAGCAATGAGAATGAGCGGCAGTAAAGTCAAGCTCCAGGCAATGAGCACACCGCTGACTGTCATTCCATCTGCGCTCTCCCATGAGCTGGGAAATTCAGCAAAGCTGGCGCCAATGGCGCTTAGACCGCGTGGGTAAGTAAAAAAGAGAGTGCTCGTAACCGTCAAGGTGGTCATCGCGGCTGCAACAACTAAAAGCAATTCCTTGCCCGAGGGTTGCCATAATTGTGCCTCGGAAAAACCTTGTTTTGATGCCTTTCTGAAAATCATTAGTACGATTACCAGCGCCAGCGTTCCGAACCAAACGCCTGGGCCACCCAGAAAAGCCACGCCCAGACAAAACCCACTTAAAACAGCTCGTTTCTTAAACCAGAAACCAAGCCCTGCGAGCAAACCCAGCAACGCCAGCATGCTGCCTTCTGCGCTTCTTGAACCTGCAATCAATATGGGGTCTAAAGCCAGCAAAAAGGCCAAAATTAAGGCAGTTAGTTTTCCAAAACTTTCGCGTATGAAAAGTGGCAGCAAGACCACCAGCGATCCAGCAAGTGCCGGCCAAAAACGAGCAAGGAATTCAGTCGACCTGAAAACAAAAAACAGCGCAGCCGTCAGTGAGAGATAACCAGGTTCGCCTGATAAAAGGGGTGATTCACCAGCAGCCCATTTGAGCGCCTGTAACGCCAACCCCGCCTCATGGTCGTTCATCGCCGGGCGGCCAAGGTGCACAAAACGCAGCAGTACAGCCAAGAGGAGAATCGCCAGATATACCATGGATTCAGGGGTTAGCTGTTTTTGCAAACGCTGGTTTTCGTTCAAGGTAGGCTTACTCCTGATTGACCTGCATTTTCATAAATGGTTACGCCTGAGTTTGAAAAAATGCTGGGCAGGTTTTCTTCAAATTTGTTAAGCTCCACATTATAGGCAGAATGTTCCAGGCTGCCGATAAAGATATATCTAACATTATATCGCTGTAAAATTTCTGCTGCCTCATTCCATTGGTTGGTTTCATATAGCAGTTGGATGTCGGTAAGCCTTGTGCCCATTTCTTCACCGCCGCCGCGCCACTGACTTTCATGCCCAGGCCAACCTAATACAGCAGGCAATCCTGTCCTTGTTGATACGCGCGCATAATCGGTGTAACTTCCACCTACCGCCTCAACCACCACGCCCATGGGTACTTCTTGCAGCCAGGTGATGGCTTCGTGTTCATCGGGGTTGTAGCGCTGAATGTACGTGTTGCCGTCAAGCGTCCAATCCTGCATGTTGAAGCCATCTGTTTTATTCCACAACATCAACAATGGGTACGCCAGCCCAGCGGTGACAGTCAAAATCCACAGCACCTGAAACGCCGCGCTCTTCCAACCCTTAAGCCGGGTAAACAAGAAAACGCTGCCGACAGCCGCAGCAATCCCCCAAAAAGTCCACGCTTGGAAGTAAAATTTGAAAATCGTGTTCATGCGCGTGCCAAATTGGTCACGCAGATAGAAGAATTCAGGGAAAGTTGTTAACAACGCTCCAAAGAGAATCAGGATCGGGACGAAATTCTTCACGTTTAATGTTTTTTCATTCATCCCCTCGTCTTTTTCTCCTGGACCGGGTTGATTGGTATCCCGCCGCTGCAAGAGTGCGCCTAAAACGATCACAAACAAGAAAACGAGCGTCAGCCAGGTTCCTGGCGCATAGATGCGACGGAGAAACGCCTGGCTGAGAATCTCAGCAATCGGGTAATTTCCGTGCACTCCGGCAAATGCAATGCCGCCGAGAATCATCTTCTCGCCCAATGCCGCCAAAAATGCGTTTGATGAACCCGCCAGTTGTGAGCCCCAAGTCTGAAATGATAGCAAAAGCGCGCCATAAACCATCATAAGCAAAAAAAGACCAGCAAAGAGAATGGCAGTAACTTGCGCCCCATTTCTAAGGCTTTTTCCATCCAAGCGCTTTATTGCAATGTAAATGCAAAGCACAACAACGGGTGTAAGTATTGCCCCAAAGTGCACCCAAAAGTGTACGCCGCGGGTCATATACTCCAGGCTGGGGAGGATCCCTCCTGCCTGTGAGTCAAATCCGAGATAGAACGGCAAAAACAATACTATGCCGGTGATTCCAAGCACCAATCCGTTCATGACAAACTCCCACAGAATCCCAGCGTGCCATCCAGTCTCTTGATAGTGCCGGAAAGCCCACACGAGGCAAAAAAGTGCAACGTAAATCGGAAAGTCCCAAGTGTTGATAAAAGCCAAGCTGCCCAGGATAATCGCCGTTATCCAGAAAGTCCAGTCCTTCAACCAATCTAATAAAACATTCGGCCGTTTTAAGAAAGACTTGCCGCCAATAAAGAGGTTCAAAGCTAATACAATCGCCAATGCCGTAAAAGGCAGTGCCAAAACATGGGGGTGCAGATCAGAAAGTAAAAATGAAAAAAAAGGAAACTCGTCAATGACTTCGACGTGTTGGTTCCCCAGATTAAGATCTTGCAGCACGCGCGAACCGCGCCACCACAACCAACCACTCGTCCTGTTAGGCAGCCACTTAAACGGTTCTTGCGGTGCCTGGTTGAGGTCTAAAATCGAGAGCCAACTCCAAAACTTGGAAGTTAAAACGCCGTCTGCATTGCGCGCCCAAAACACCCCGGCAGAATGTAAAAACTCAAGTACGCCCTCAATCGTGCTGATGATCAAAACAAACAATGGCGCTAAAAATCCAGCCCGGCGGCTTGTTTTTGCGATCCTTTCCGGCGCATAATTGTAAGTTTGCTTCAGCCAGATGGCGGTTAACTCGGAGGCGATGCCATAGAGTGCCGCTGCTGTCATTGCCAGCCAGGTAGCGCTGGCAAGATTAAACGCAGTCGCTGCCGGAACAGCAGCAGCGCGTGCCAGCATGGCAACCATCACATAGCCAAAATAATAATAAGAGATGGCATACCCTGATAACCACGGATCCTGCGGTGGAAAAGTGGGAGAGCGCAAAATTGAATTTATGAACGCCAGCTCCATAGGTTTTTCGGTGTAAGCTACTTCTGGGTTCATGCCACGCACCAGCACCCAGAGAATGAAGATTAACAATAAAAATCCTTCAATGATCAGAAGGTCTTTTTTACGCTCACGCAGCCATGTCCATACATCACGCAAATGCCCGCCACGCATGAGTAAAATTGAGCATGCCAATAGCGCAACATAAGCCAGAATCTGTCCGCCAAGGTCATTTTGCAGAACCCCGAGCGATGTGAAAAGCCAGAAGACGAAACCCCAAAGTATTAGCCCCAGCGGACGCAGAATTGCAAATCCGCGTGATGGCAACGCAGGGAAGAGACGGTAAGCAACCGGCAAAACGCTCAATCCGAGGATTGATAAGGAAAGATACCAGGAAATACTGTGGATGATTTCACTCATCAGAGCCTGTATCCTGATTAATTGAGCACTTCATAGATCACCGTGTCCTGGAATCTGAAAACCTCTCGCCAATGCGTTCCTTCAAATAGAGTGAACTTCTCCAAACCCGGGCCACCAAAGTAAGCGCGCTCCAACTGCCCGACAATAATATAGCGTACATGATATCGCTGCAAAAAGGCAAGCGCCTCTTCTTGCGATGTAGTTTGATAGAATAATGTGATTTCGTTTAGCCGGTTGTTGATATTGTCATTGTCCAGAAATCCACGTTGTTGACGCTGGTGCCAGTTCCATCCCAAAACGCTTGGGAGGCCGGTATAAATTGTAAAGCGATTTCCCCAACGATATTCCACCGTGTTCGCCTCCACGATAACCGGTGAACCGAGAACATTAGCTCTCATCCACTGAATCGCCTTGTAATCCTGGTTCAAATCCATCTCCACACCTTGATCATAATAGGTGGAAGTCTGCATAAATGTATCCCCAACCAAACCCATCGGCGCGATGTCTGAAATTCGATCGCGCATTTTATCGGCTGCGGCTGTAAGCGGGTAAAGCAATGCACCGGCAAGTACCACAACCAACCCAGCCTGCCAAATATTGGCAACTGTCGCCTTCCAGGTGGATTGAACTGCAGGCATCAGCCACATCAAAGATGCCGCAGCGCTGATGCTAAGCAGCGTCCAGGCTTGGAAATAGAATTTGAACACGGTATTCATCCGTCCCAAATCTCCCTGCAGGGCAAACAATTCGACAAAAAGGGTTAATAACAGCCCGGTACCGATCATGAATAACACGAGGCGTTTTTCATCCGGCTGATTTGTCCGCAGCATAAGCAGCAGCGCCAACACTCCGAGCAAACCGACAATCCACCCAATGGAAATCCCCAGCAGCGTCAGCAGGATTAACACCATGAACAGAAGCGCTAACACCAGCTGCAGGTAGCCAATGTATGGCTTTATGCGACGCATTACAGAAGCCGGAGTTGCCGCAAGCCATTCACGAGTTTCCCATACCAGCCAGCTGCTGATTAAAAATAGCTGCCAACCCCAGTGAACCAGATAAGATTTAAGCGGTGTGTGATCACCTTTCCACACATCTATTGAGCCGTAAGCTTGACCATATTTATTGGTAAAGGGCAGGTAAAAAAGCAGTACACCAGCCGTAAAGATCGCCACCATCATCCCCGCGAAAACGCTCCGCCTCAGCCAATTTGAAGCTGATGGCAGCAGCTCCGCCGGCACACCTGCATACCGATAACCACTGTAGAAAATCACGATCGCACAAAATAAAAAGAATGTCGGAAGATCCCATGTATTTGCCGGCCGCAGCGTCGCCACGATAAAACCGCCAAACAAGAGCGTCATTGTCAAACCAATGAAACTTCTGGGGTTCTTCAATGAAAAAACCTCCCAATTTCTGAACAAAATCGCCATCGCCCAGCCAAGTGCCAGAATCGTGATCGGCAGCGCGATCATGTGGGCGTGCAGGTCAGCATAGATAAATGTGAAGAATGGGAATTCGGTGATCACATCGCCGGGAATTGCCCGCGAAGGATTCCAATACCATTCGCCAGTACCAAAATGAAGCTGTGTCCCGCTGATGAATTTCACCAGTCCTGTGAAAAACCATGAAATTGAATCAAAGAAACCAACACCGTCAATATTTCCATCCGGTGCGGCAAGTTTCATGAACCCCTGTGAAAACATCTTCAATGTACCCAAGTTACCGGCGATTAATACACCCAGCGCAGCCGCCAACCCGGCCAGCAAACTACGCTTCTCAGCAGTTCGGGTGTCGCGAATCTCAATCAACCCGTCTTGATGTTTTCTCCTGGCAAAAAGGTTCCAGCCGATGGTGTAGGCACCAACACCAGTAATCGCAAACAAGGTTGGGATGATGAGATTATAGACAATAGCGGGTTGAATGCCGAGCAATTTGACCAAAACGCCGACGATAACAAACCCATAATAATAATAATTGATAAAGCCGCCTGCAAACCATGGGTCGTAAGGCGGAAAAATGGTGCTCTTCAAGACCGCTGTGAAATACGACACATCCATGGGCTTCTCGC
>JAGOVY010000151.1 GCA_018060515.1 Anaerolineaceae bacterium
TTGCTTGTATTTTTTCTAAGCGTAATCGCTCTAACTGCTGTATAAATCTCAATGCTCAATATCTGCCTGATGTTCTGCAAGATTTCGAAGGCGTGCCTGGCTGCGGTCATGGCGTTGGCGTTATGATCTTCCTGATCGGCTGATGTCGGTAATGAACGAATTGAATCCGGTGTGGCAAGTGTTTGATTTTCCAATACCAATGAAGCTGCAGTATAGTGCGGCATCATTAAACCTGAGTTTAAACCAGCATGGTTGCTGTCGTCTACCAACATCTGGGGCAAACCATAGTTTAATTTCTCATCCAGCAAACGATTTGTGCGGCGTTCTGAAATAGCGCCGAGTTCACACAAAGCGATTGAGAGGTAATCCATCACCAAACCAATCGGCTCACCGTGGAAATTCCCGCCAGACAGAGCAACATCAGGCTCAAAAATTAATGGGTTGTCAGTGGCGGCGTTGATTTCGTTCTCCACTATTTTTCGTACATACTCAATTGTATCCCGTACTGCACCATGAACCTGTGGGACACAGCGAATTGAATAAGCATCCTGCACTCTGGCATCTGAATTAATAAAAGTGCTACCGGCGAGTAATTGTTGCACATTTTGTGCAGTCCTGATTTGCCCTGCCTGCTGCCTGGCTTGATGAATGCGAGAATCCATTGCCTCAGATCTGGCGCACAACGCTTCCATAGATAATGCGGCGCTAATTTCTGCAATGGTCAGGTAATATTCAGCAGTTCCAACAGCCAGGGCACCGATTGCTGCAGTAAAGGTAGCGCCATTATTAAGAGCTAACCCTTCCTTGGCACTCAGAATCACGCGTTCAATTCTCGCGATATTCATCGCTTCTTTACCGGTCTTTTTCTCACCATTAACTTCAGCCCAGCCAGATTCTTCAGCTAAATCTTTTTCATCCTTCGAAAGAACCAAAGCCATGTGAGATAACTGACATAAATCACCAGAAGACCCCAAAGATCCCTTGCTGGGTACCACTGGCGTTACATGCTTATTAAGCATCTCAAGTAAGGTTTGTATGATGAGAAGCCGGACGCCGGAGAAGCCTTTTGATAGCGTAGCTGCTCGAACAAAAATAGCGGCACGAACAATTTCAGATGAAAGCGGTTCACCAATGCCAACGGCATGGCTTAATATCAAATTACGGTTTAGTTTTGCTATGTTGGAGGAATCTATGACGTGGTTCGCGAAAATGCCAAAACCTGTGTTAATCCCATACACAGGTCTGCCTGAATTTGCGATGGTATTTAAACGCTGGTTTGATTGTTCAATTAGTTGTTTCGTTTCAGTGCTCAGTACTACGGGCTCTGCATGCCTGGCAACAAGCATGACATCTTCGATGGTGATTCTTTCGTTGGCGTTAACTTCCATAATCATCTAAATTTGTGGCTAATTTCCATTTCTACCACGCTGGCTCCTCTTGTGAATTTGAGTATCTAAATCGCGGCTACTCGCGCGCTTCTCCACCACGCAGGATGCGACTGAGATCTCTTTTTACATCCTTTTCGGCCAAATCATGGCGTTTATCGTAAAGTTTCTTGCCCTTGGCCACAGCAATTTCAAGCTTGGCTCGCCCGCCTTTGAGATACATACAGATAGGAATGATTGTAACGCCTTTTTGTCTGACCTCATTCCAAAGGGTTAACAGTTCCTTCTTATGGAGCAGTAATTTTCTGGGGCGCTTGGGGTCATGGTCAAGATAACTGGCTGCTTCATAAGAAGCAATGTGTGAATTAATCAACCATGCCTGGGATGCTTCAACCTGTACATAAGCTTCCTGCAGACTAACTTTGCCAGCCCTGATCGATTTAATTTCACTTCCTTTTAGAACTATACCTGCTTCGAACTTTTCAAGTATGAAAAATTCAAATTGAGCTTTACGGTTTTTGGCAACTATCTTAATATTCATAATTGTGCTGTTTTATCGAAAAAATCCTATCTCATTTGGAAATAGGACAACAAGCCCATTAATATTCCCAAAACGGATAATAGGACGATAACCATTCCAATTGGAATACCGGCAAGCGCTTGGCCAGTTGAAGATTCGAAGGTAGGTATAGACAGAGGAGCTGGTTCAGTAAACGTGGGCATCCTTGTGGCCTGAGGAGTGGTAATGAATTGCGCTGCCATGGTGGGGTCAATCGTCACTGTAGTAATTGGCACTGGTGAAGGCGGATTTTCAAAAACGGGTAATTCGCCAGGAGTGAGATCCATATACAACGCCCAAACCCAACCAATCCCACCAGGTACGCCATGGTATTGAACAACCAGCCAATCTCCACCAATTGATTTTCCTATAACTGGAACTTGATCACCCAGTAATATCACTCCTATTAGTGGGTAAAGAACATTTGGACCTGACCTGATATTCACCCGATCTTCTGTTAGCCCGATTTTTACAGTCCCAATTACACCTCTTGGCGTGCCTGTTACTGTGGGTATCGAACCGGTAGGTTGTTGCGCAGAAACATTCGCCGGCAAAGTGAGCATTTGAAATGAAAAAATTGCAATTATCAAGATGCATAAAAGTGCAAACCACTTAATTTTCATGCAGAATAATACTCTCCAAATCATCAATCTAATGTTTTTGATTATAATGCATATATGGCACAACGCGTTTATCATGGGATTTTTTCAAATTTTGATCTGTCTCAGGCTCTCATTGCCCAGTTTCATCGCGGTAATCTTCAAGTTAAGCAATTTGGCTCTGACGATATAATCATTCTACAGCTTGCAACTTCCTCATATGCAAATTCTGGCGGTTCTACTGCTCTGAACATTTCATTGCAGAATGTTGCAGATGGTGTTTCCGTTACCGTAGGTAAACAGGCAATCATTGGTGTGGCAGCAAGTCTTGGCGTTTCTACGCTTGCAGTTTTGAAAAACCCCCTTAACCTCATTAATCGTCTTGACGATATCGCTCAAGATCTTGAGCATATGCAACTGGTGGACCGTGTTTGGGAAACAATTGATAAAACTGCGCGAAATCTGGGTACAGGATTTGTGTTATCAGATCGTTTAAACAGATATGTATGCGAGTACTGTTTGGCAGCAAATCCGCCAGGAGAACCCAGGTGTATAGCCTGTGGTGCTCCATTAGGCAACATCCAACCTAAAACCTGCAAGTCGTGTGGATATGTGGTTCATCCATACGAAAAGAAGTGCCCCAATTGCGGAAAAGCTTTATCAGAAAAGGAATAAAATGATAAAAATTGTT
>JAGOVY010000074.1 GCA_018060515.1 Anaerolineaceae bacterium
GCACCAGCCACGGGATTCCGCCTACATTTGTGCTCACGATGCACAAGCCGCAAGCCATGGCTTCCATCACACTGATCGGGGTGTTGTCAATGTTTGTCGTATTCAAAAATATGTCTCCGTTATTCAGCGCAGCGGGAACGGCATCTTTTTTTACTGCACCGCTAAAACTAACCGCATTCTCCATGCCCATTTCTCGGCAGAACATTTTCGCGTTTTGCAGGCTGCCATCTCCTTTATCGGGTCCCACCATCATCAAGTTGATATCTGGAAACTCAAGGTGCAGTTGCGCAAGAGCGGTAATGGCGAGTTGCGGATTGTAGATTTGATGAAAAGCTCTAAGCCAGATAAGCCGAGGAGCGGGAGTTTCGCGTTGGCGATAGGCATATCGACTTAATTCAAGCGCGTTGGGGATTAACAAAATTTCAGCATGATAGGGCTTCATCGCCTGCTGAAGATAGCCGGAAGGGGCGACAACGGCAGCTGCGTTTTGTAATATCGACCTGACGGCGCGCGGGTGTCGCTGGGCGAAGTCGGGCAGGTTTCCGCCGTGCAGTGTGAGGAAGAAAGGTTTCTTCATCACCTGCAACAGCTTGGCGCACAGATATGCAAATGTGAAGGCATTACCGCTGAATACATCAATTCCGGCGATTTGGTACTCGTCAGCCTTGGTGATGATATTGGTAAGCATATCCAAGAGACGCGGAATTTTCCTCCGCCTGCTGGATGACGTCAGCACGCTGTTCCCTGCCTCGCGCAGTTTCAGCGCCAGTTCCTGCCAGACGTTGAGGTTGTTCGTTCCTTCTGTGAAGTAATTACCGATGAGGAGCAAGTTCATTTTTTGTTGTTGGTGTATTATTCTCTTCTGTGGCCCAGCCGGCGGCTGCAAGCCCAATAACAAAGCCGATGGCAGAGATGCGCATTGCAGCATGCATCATTTCCATCACCGACCAGGTGATTAAGGCAGCCGACCAGCCCTGAGCGAGATTCTTGGGCGCTCTCAGAACGGTTTTCAGACAAATCATCGCGAGTGCGAATAAAGATATCAAGCCAAAAAAACCATGGCTGGCTAAAACACGCGTGTACTCTGTATGCGGTGCAACCGACCTTCCGAAGAAATCAATAACGTACTCCTCCTCCAGACCAGGGCCAACACCTAAGAGTGGGTGATCCATCCAGGCGGCAAATTCAGCCTGCATAATTCTTTCTCGTCCGGTCAATGAGGTGTCACTGAACCTGACTTTGAGCATTCCCTCTGTAAAATCATTAAGCCGCGGGTAAAACACGAATGCACCTATCAGCAAACTGATCATTATGGCTGGGATCAATACGCGGCGCATTCTGCTGCTGCGCAATGAAAAAACACCCAGAATGACGATGGAAGCAGCGAGGTTGTATAACCCGCCGCGAGAAAATGTTAATGCACTCAAGGCTACCAGACCATATGCCGTTAACATAGGGAACCAGCGCTTAAGGTTGGAACTTTGTTTCAGTGAGATCAAAAGCAATAAGAGTGCGCCAAGCCCAAGTATGGCGGATACCTGATTAGGGCCATACCCTGCGCTCGTGATGAAATTTGCGTTGGATGTGAACATCAGTTCCTCGGCGGTCAGGATGCTGCGCACGCATAAAGCCGCGATACCGATCACCGGTGAAACCAAATACCAGCTAGTAATCTCCCGCTCTTTCCACGATAGATTCACCTGATAGAAAAACATCACACTCATTGCTAAAGAAAGCGGGCCAGATAAATTACTGCTGATTGCCTCTCTTGCATGGTTAAATGGGAGGTTGAAAAGGGTTAAAGGAATGGAGAATAATAAGGGAACGAAATAAAAAACCGGCAGAGCCGCATTTTGAACCTTCTTCATTCGCAGGAGGGCGAGAACCATGAGCAAAACAATGGCATATTTAGCGTACTCCCAGAAAACAGCCGCTTCAGTCATTCTCCACAAGATTTCGGCGCCGCTGATATAGGCTGTCACCCATGCTATTCGGCGCGCGTTGCGTGCACTGAGAACGATGAAAATGCCCGCGGCTAAAGTAATAATGGCGTGAGCCGTGCTCACAAGACGGCTGGCGTTCATCGCTAATGCCAGCGCGACGTGAAGGAGAAGAATCACCAGCCAGATGAACTGCTTCCAGCGAAATTCAGCGGGTTCTTTTGGAATTGACTGATTCTCACGCCAATGTTCATTATTGGAATTATTCACTCAAGAACTCCAGACCCCAAAAATCTTTGAAGAGTGTTTTGACTTGCTCAAGATACTTCGAATAGGTAAAAAGCGAAGCGGCATTTACTGCGTTGAGACTATACGCCTGCCAGCGGGCAGGGTCTTGAATGATTGCGATAATTTCACGCGTAAAACCTGAAGTGTCCTCAGCGTCGAATGTCATCCCGGCTTGTGTCTCGTTAAGAAGCTGTGGAATGCTTGAAACGCTGCTCGCCAGTGGTACAGCTCCAAAAGCCATAGCCTCACTGATCACCTTTGGCCACCCTTCTGAAGCGGAGGAAGGAAGCAGGAAGAAATGTGCATCTGAATAGTATTCATCCAGAGATGGCCGGGGCAGCCAGCCTCTGAAGAAGGTGTTTTGGGCAATATCGAGTTTTGCTGCTTCATCTTCAAATTGTGCGCGCTCAATGCCATCGCCAATTAAATTTAATTCAAAGTCTATCTTCTTTCTTTTCAGTTCAGCTGCAATCTCTAGGATTCTCCCTACGCCTTTCTCAGTCTCCAGCCGGCCAACATAAAGAAGTTGACAAGGTTTTGTCAGCCGTTTAACCCTTGCAATACCGGCTGCTTTTTCAGCCTCCTCGTCGGTCAGGCATGGATTTACGAATGAGCGGATATGCTTGGGTTGGCCATCCCATTTTCCGTTGATGGTCGCTGCTCCGCGGAAGAGGTTCTTTGTAATGAGCCAGCGTTGGATGGTGTATGAAAAGGGGCTTTTCTCAACGGGGTTCCAGTTGCCGGCATACTTGACCCACCGATATTTGGGCTGTCTGCGCAGCGCAAGCCACACTAACGCGATCAGGCTGATGGAGGCTGGGCAGCGCACATGGATGGCATCCGCGATTTTAACCTCATCATTAAAAGCCTTGATGTACTCGGGCAGGCGCTGCAGCACTGAGATCTTCTCGCGCCATGTTTCACCGCCGGCTGGCCTGACGGGGTGGAACCTTATGTTTTCAGCCTTGTACGGCAGAGAGCTTCCGGGGTCAGGTTCAGGATATAACGGGGCGATGTGAACAACCTGGTCAAATAACCCGGCAAGGTGATCCAGTTCGCGCACGGTTGCGCCCCATGCTACGATTTGCCCGTTGCTTTGATAGTGCGGTGTGTGCGAAATGATCAGCAATTTCATGGTGTAGATTCTCGTAAGCCGAGGAGTCTGGTGATTTCGTGAAAATAGGCTTTCCCGACAGTTTGCCAGGTGTAAGCCTGGGCGGCGCGTTCAAGTGCCTGCCGCCCCAGCCTGTGCCGCAGTGGTTCATCTAATATCAGTCGAATGATCGCATCTGCTGCAGCGTGAGGGTCTTTTTCAGGCACGCAAATCCCCGTGATGCCGTCCTCCACTGCTTCAGCCAGGCCGGAATCAGCGCTCACAATGGCGGGCTTGCCGCAAAGTGCGGCTTCGATCACACTGATGCCAAACCCTTCTACATCACCATTGTCGCAGCGCTGGCTCGTCATGAGGAAGATATCACAAGCCTGGTAAAGTTCCAGCAAGTGTGCTGAATCGATATTTCCAAGGAAGGTGACGCAATCTTTCACCCCCAATGCTGCGGCCAGTTGTGAAAGCCGTTCCTTCTCAGTCGGTAAGCCAGCCATCAGATAGCGCGCATTGGGGAAGTTCTGCAGCACCTCGGGCAGGGCGGAGATCACCACCTCCTGACCTTTGCGTCGGGTGAGGTTACCCACCGTCAGCAGCAGTGGGTCACTGGCAGCAAAGCCCATCTGTGCAGCGATCTTTTGTTTTACACCTGCGCTGCCGGGTTTGAAAAAGTGACCATCAGCGCCATTATGAATAACCATCTCAGCGCGGGGGGTGATGCCGGCTTCATGCGCAACCTGCCTGGTAAAGTGGCTGACAAAAATTACGCAGTCTGCCTTGTTGAAGGCATGACGGGTTATCGCAGTGCCCAAGTTCTTGAGATTGCTGAACTCACTGCCATGACCAACAGCCACCCAGGGAACGCGGTGGCGCGGCGCTGATGCCGCCGCCAGCCAGACGGAGTGCGAACCGCTGGCGATGAGGATATCAGGTTTGAACTCGCAGATTTGCCGGTTTAATACCCTGTAGCGGCTGATTGCTTTTGATAGAGTGTGCTGCCCCTGATGCAGTGTGTGGATGCGGAATCCCTGTGTTTGATTGAAGGCTGCGCTGGTTTCAGCGCTCACAAACTCCTGCGGCGTGAGGACGAGCACCTCGCAGCCATTGAGCGTGAGTTCTTTCGCCAAATGGCAGGCATGGTTGCCGATCCCACCGGGGCCGGGCGGGAACTCGCTGCTGAGGATCAGTACACGCACGTGGTCAGAGGCGAGGTTCATAGGGAGGGATTTTCGGGTATTGGTTGAGCATATTTTTGGCTTTGAAAAAATTTGACTGAAGCTTTAGTAAAGTATACGGTAATGTAATGATGTGTAAAATGGTTTTGAGCAGTTTCTGAAGTATAGAACCCTGCATGGTAAACATAGAAAGCACAGTAATCCATAACATCTCACGGGTTTGAAATAGGCTGAAATATCTCAGCGCCAGGTAAATATCTGAAACGCTGGTTAAAACATTTACCCTTATGCTTTTCTTGCTGGCTGCGCGTGTAACCACCCGAGCTTTATGCTCGCGCAGCCCCCCCTGAGGTGCGTGATGATGCAGAATTGAAATACTTGGATCCAAAACCATCATTTCACCAGACAGGTAAATTCGCATCCCCAGGTCGTGGTCAGCGCGCTGCCCGTGATCGTACGCCAGGTCAAAAAGCCCAGAATGGGTGAGAATCTCAGCTCTGATCATCGTATTATTTGTAGGGAAGACATCGGCGGTATTTGGAACATTTAAACATTCTGGGAGGACTTCATTATCAGGTTCTCTTGTTGTGCCAGAAGAAACGCTACAGGTGAAGCGGCTCAAATTGAAAAGGTGCCTCTCGCACAAATTTTCAGGTATTTCCACATCATCATCCAAAAAAAGGATGAACTCCCCCACTGCTTGATGGATACCCAGGTTACGCGAACTGCACTGCCCGGCTTGATCCAGATAAAACCACCTTAATGGCAAGTCAGAAAACTCGGCAGCCATTTGAGTGTCTCTTAAGTCGTGAGGCGTTTGATCGACGACAATGATTTCTATGGGTTTGATTGTTTGCTGCCTGAGCTGGCTGAGCAGGGTTCGTAAATAAGGGTAGCGATTGATGGTGGGGATGAGCACACTGACGCTGCTGGCAGCAGGTTTGCATTCGCGCGTAGCGGGTGGGTGTTCATATGGTTGACCTGCCTTTTGTTTATCCTGTTCTTTAGCGATGTGTACTGCACGAATTGTGGTTGGAATATTTGAATGATGACTCAAGATCGTGCGCATTGCCGACCAATAAACCCATTTCTTTTCGAAGCATGCTGCGATAAACCTCATCTGATCGACAGCGGGTATTGTTACGGGTTTCTCACTGATTACGCCGTTGATCAGCCGTGGATCGTGACGTATAAAAACGCCATTTCGAACATAACGATACCCCATCTCCAACCCGGCGGCGTCGAGGCTGTCAAAGCCCGCGAGCGGACCGCCCAGTTGGCGCAGTACCTCTGTACGGATGAGGCATGCTCGCAGTGAGAGCCTCCAAGAGCTGGCTTCAATGTCGAGGTCGGGGTCGCGGTTAAGCATCCAGGTAGGCTTGACATGATCAATCAATGCCGGCTGCCCTGCCAAGCCCAACTTAAGCCCTGCATGCCACACATCAAATGGAGAATCCAGCAGTTTCATGATCAGCGAGGGATCTGGCAGGCTGAGGTTGGTGTCCCAGAAAAGGAAGGCGTGGACTGATGAAGACATGGCAGTTTTCTCCAGCTCATCATGGATAGAGCGAGGTGTGGGATCGGCATTCAGTTTATCTCCAACCTCCCAGTCGAGTGATGAATTATCGCCTCCAATTAATACAAGATCAACCCTCAATTAGAACCTCTATACAACGAATGATAAAAATTTATGAACCTTGAGATCTGTCCGTCCAATTGAAAATGCTCCACCACCCGCGCTCTGCCTGCCAAGCCCATTTGCCGGCGCAGATCCGCGTCAGCGGCCAGCTCTGCCAGCCTGGCAGCCAGCGCAGTTGGGCTGCGGCGCGCAACGACAAAGCCGGTGAGGCCATGCGCCACGTTCTCCGGCAGCCCATCCGCATCGGTGGTAACAACCGGTACGCGCATCGACTGGGCTTCGAGCACCGCGTTGCAAAAGCCTTCTGAAACCGCTGCGTGTAAAAAGACATCCGACCATTCCAGTGCATCTTTAACATTTTCACGCGGCAGTGCACCAAGCAAGGTGACAGTTTTCTCGAGCCCAAGCTGATGCCTGGCAAAAACAAGCGCAGTAAGCGATGCGCCGGCACCGATGATGCGATACTCACAGCAAATCCCCTGCTCTCGCAGCAGGCTGACAGCCGTCAGCGCATGTTCGTAGCCTTTCTTCCACTCCAGCCGCCCCACGCTGAGAAGGCGCAGCGGTCTTTCGGCGCTGCCGATTGGTGTGAAGTCTTTATCTTTCGCCGGGCTGAAAAACTCGGTATCAATTGCTGGCGGGATGAGCGCGTAGGGTTTTTCCGGCGGCAGCCCACGCCGCAGGGCGCGCTGGTGCAGGTCTTCACCCAGAAAATGAAAACCGTCGGTGAATTTCCAGACTTCTTTATAATAATCCTCAACATCGAGCCCTGAAAAGTTCAGGTCGTAGCCTCTGAAACTGACAATTCCCACGCATCCCAGCAGGTCGTTCAAATCTGCCCGCTCAACCGCGGTGGCGCCGAACTCGAAATGCACCAACGTGGGTTTGAGTGCGATAACCCGCGCGTCAAGATAGAAGCGTTTTATTACACCAAAGCCATGTCGTTTAAGACCCCGCTTCAGATACCCTGCCAACCCGATGGGGTTCTTGAGCAGACAAGTTAAAAAAGCCAGAGGTGAAAGCAGAATCGCCAGCCACTTTGGGCTGACAGGCCAGGTTTGATGAACCCTGGCGTGCAGGTCGCGGCGCTTGGCAAATTGCGGAAATGCGCCCCAACTCTCCCGAGCATGCTTCCGGCACTCCACGTGCACGTCCCATCCCTGATCCAATAACGCGACAAATTTATTGACAATAAAGGTCTCAGAGATCTGTGGAAAGCTGGCAAGGATTAAAACGAGGCGCGGTTTTTTCATTTCGTTGTGACTTCGTTAAACAGCTTTTCAAACGCACTGATCTGTTGATCAATTTGGAAATCTTTCAATACGCGTGCGCGGGCAGCCTGCCCCATGCGGGCACGCAAAGCGGGATCGGCAGCCAGCGCCATAAGCGCGCGCGCCATTGCCTGCGTGTCTCGCAGCGGCACAACGAAGCCTTCAATCCCATTCGTCACGGCTTCACGCATTCCGCCGCAGTCTGTGGTCACCACTGGCAGACCGCAGCTCATCGCTTCCAGCAGCGCATTAGAAATCCCCTCGCTCAAGCTGGAGAGGAGAAAAACATCTGCCTGCTGCAGCCGATGTTTGATCTCTTCAGGTGAAAGCTTGCCGTGCAGCGCAACGCAGCCTTGCAGACCGAGGTCTTGGATAGTGTAGAGCAGGCGCGCTTTTTCAGGGCCGCTGCCGATGATTTCGAAGCAGCACTCAAGCCCATGGTCGACCAGCTCTTTAATTGCCAGCAGCGCGTACTCGTAGCCCTTCCGCCAGATCAGCGACCCTGTGGTGATGATGGAGAAAGCGCGGTTTTCTGCCTGATCTTTGCCAGGTTCGAAGAATTGCGGGTCAACCGCCGGGCGGATGACCGCAGCCTTTTGAGGATCAAGCCCAAGGCTCGTGGCATTTTCAAGGATATCCTCAGAAACACAGTGCACCGCAGCCGCCGCCGCGAAGGATTCAGACAATTCCTGTTTGTATCTGTCTGCGCCGGGCATCAATGGACGGATGTTAATCTGGCTGCCGCGGCAGCTTAGCACAACTGGAATCCCCAGTTGGTTGAGCGCTTTGTAACTGATTGCGCTTGCGTTCCAAGGGAAATAAATCACATCTGCAGCAGCGCGGGTGAAGGGCAGGAGTTTGTAAAGCTGAATTATGCGTTCTCTTGGAGTTTCTTGCGCCAGCACCTGATTCATTAACCAGCGTACCCGTTTGGAGGGCAGTTTTGTAACGCAAAGCGCAATCAAATTTTGCGCGCGCCTGACATGCGAGACATTCCACGAAGGAGACCACAACCATTGAAGGCGCTCCGGATGGGCAAACCTTCCATCGGCTGGTTTGACGGATGAAGCGATGATAACAACCATCCCCTGAGCGGTTATGCCATTGATGAAGCGGTCAAGGAAAGTGATACGCTCATTGCCTAACCCCACGACGAGCACGCGTAAAGGATTGACAGCAGTCATACCTTAGCCAATCCTTTTAAGCCTGGTGAGGATGTTGAACATCACACTGCCAGAGCCGGCAGTGATGAAGTTGGGAATGGTGAAGAGGATGGGGAAGGGATTGTTTTTCATCCTATTAAGGTTTGGTATTAAGTTATGATCCTCTCCAATATTTTGTCTTGCAGGTCTCCATAGAACCCATTTGGGGTGAAATGCTCTTCCCATAATCGCCGGCAAGCTTTTTGCTGTTCGATAAAACCATCAGGTCCCAATTGCTTGTGGAAATTTGCCACGATGTCGGCGGCGTGTGGCAGGTCTTTCATCTCGATCCAGGGGAACAGTTCGCGATAGGGGATCTTATCAGCGAAAGGCAGCAGACAATCAGTATCAATAAAAACCGGAATCCGGCCCAGGCAGAGGGTTTCATAAAAGCGCACCGAGAAATTTCCCCCGCCGCGCATGCAGACGGTATAGTCGCTGTTGAGTATGTTTTCCACAAAAGCAAGTTTCTGGCTGCTCAACGCCCCCTTATTATGATCATCACCGGCGTGGTACTGTTCACGCAGCAGGAAGTTGGTTGTTACGCTTTCGTGATTTATAAACTTGGCTAAAACCTGGCTGCGAAAACTGGTGGTTTCGAACGGCGGCGGTTGCCATTTCAAATTTCCGCGCTGGAATTGCCTGTTTTTGTGGAGGCTGCGGGCTTTTCTGAATAAGGTGCGCAGTGGGGCTTTGCCGGCTTGCCCGCAAAACCCAATAACCGGACGCGGCGACCAGGGTCTCAGCTTGATTCCGTTTTCGCAATAGATTGGCAGGTAGTCAGCCAGAAAAGAAGGCAGCCCTGAATGATAATGCAATCCCTGAGCTGACCGATACCCGCCCGCCTCAAAGAGGAGCACATCCGGATGAATCAGATTTGCCGGAGAATCGCCTCCGGAAAAAACGAGCGTCTTTTTCCCATTGCAAATGGCGTGGGTGATCTCTGCTATCGCTTCAGCGACACGATCCTGGTTGACGTACCAATTCCATTGGTAGGTTAATAAGGCAACATCAGCATTTTCAATTTGCGGGGTGTAAGCAAAACCCTTTACCCATGAACCGTACACCTGTGCTCGTTCTTCGTCAGAACGATCGTTCCACAACGCTTTGACGATGTTGTTGAGAGAATAGCGATGTTCGATTTGATAGTGATCAGGGTTTGAATATACGAGCATTATTGATTTTGGTGTTTAGATTGCCACAAAGCTGCGCTGAGAAGGATCCATAGCCCCCATTCGCGGTTCACTGAACCATCTTGTTGCTCTCTCCACATATTTTTTATGGCGGTATGGTTCATCGGCAGCCCAAGCAGCTCTTCTCTTCCAAGCACCAAGTCTGAAAACATCTGCTTCAGCGGCCCCTTGAGCCAGGCTGCCATAGGAACTGTAAAACCACGTTTGCCTGAGGTTTGGTGCTGCACCTTTTTTTGCAAAATCTGGCGCAGCGGGAGCTTCCCGGTGCCTGCAGCCAAATCGAGACATGAACGCCAATCCACACGCAGCGCAGTATCGATCACTTCGCGGTCGAGCAGCGGCACTCTCACTTCCAGTGAGTGGAACATGCTGCCGCGATCCACTTTCAGCAAACCGTTTTGCAAGTGTCCGGTGAATTCGTTCCATCGTACCCACTGGGCGGTTTGATCTTCATCGTACCCATCAAATTTGTATTGAAGATAATCAGATGGAAACCCAGCGATATCTGGAAAGATATTTTCCAGCAAGCCTTGAAAGTTCCGTTCATGGCGCGCCTGGTACCACTCACCGGCAGTTCTGAAGTATCTTGTATTCCATTCTCCTTGGCGACGCAGCAAGAACCAGCGCAATTTTCGGAGAATGAAGGGCTTGCTAAACAAGCGCGCGTAGCGGATTGCGGTACTCATCCTGGCGGTGTAACCATAGAAAAGCTCATCGCCGCCATCGCCGGAGAGCATCACCTTCACATGTCTGCTGGCAGCCTGGGCGGCGAGCAGCGTGGGAATAATGGAATAATCGCCAAAGGGTTCACTGCAGGCTGAAACTGAAT
>JAGOVY010000152.1 GCA_018060515.1 Anaerolineaceae bacterium
CTTTTACGCTTTTGCCTCTGCATATCAAACTGCATTTTGGAAGGGGCGTGGAAGATGTAGCTCTCATGGAATCAGCCTTTGGGATTGGGGTTGTAATTGGAGGAGTACTCTTAGGCGTATGGGGGGGATTCAAACGCAAAATGGCAACCATTCTCATGGGTTGGTTAGGGATGGGCGCGCTTTCTTTAGCGATTGGTGTACTTCCTGCAGGCGGATTTATGGTTGCAGTCTTCATGATGGGTCTCTTTGGTTTGATGAATGCTATCACCAATGGACCTTTAGGTGCACTTATGCAAGCCAAAGTTCCGCCTGAAATGCAGGGAAGAGTCTTTGCTGTGATGAATAGTCTCTCCACTGGAACCATGCCTTTGGGGATGCTGATGGCAGGACCGTTGGCGGAAGCTTTGGGGACTTCGGCTTGGTTTGTCATCGCTGGAGTGACGCTGCTTGTCACTGGCATGATCGCTTACGTCATGAAGGAAGTCTACACGCTGGATGATCAACTACCCGGCGGGGCGTTACAGCCGGCTGCTACGGAAGCTGAAGGACTTGCAGAGTAAAGGGTAATTTTCAAAGTATCATCTCAAGAGATGTTGAAGTATAATATTTTGTGTAAAGAAAACATCAGAATCTGAAGGTTTTATTACACAAAATATCATGACTCTTAGTAATGAAGAAGCCAAATTTTTAGCGATTTTCTCTGCCGCAGGGAAGGAGGTATTTAGTTATCAAGACGCTATGGAGTATTTCCAGTCGAAAGAAACCGCTACGAATAGGTTAGGCCGGTTATTTCGTAAGGGATGGCTTCAACGTCTTGAAAACGGTTTATATCTCATTATCCCTTTGGAAGCCGGTCCAGAAAGACTCTGGTCTGAAAATGCCTATGTGCTTGCATCAAATTTGATTTCTCCAAGCGCTATCGCCTATTGGTCAGCCCTTCACTATTGGAATATGACTGAGCAGATCCCTCAGGTATATTTTATCCAGACAACTAAGCGGAAAAAATCAACAACCATTCAAGGGATAAAATTTCAGTTCGTTCATGTAGAAGAACGTTATTTTTTCGGCATCATGACGCAGAAATTTGGTGGGGTGAATATTTCGGTGACTGATCGAGAAAAAACGATTATTGATATCGCTCATCGTCCTGAACTCGGTGGAGGCATAATCCAGTTAGCCGAGGCGCTGAAGACTACGCATAATGATATTGATTGGGTAAAAGTAGACCAATATATTGAACGCTGGGGTGGAGGATCCGTTGTAAAAAGATTAGGATATTTGATTGAGACAATGTCTATTCCCATTCCAGATAGGGAGGCAAAGTTAAAAAATTGGCGATCGTTAATATCAAAAGGAATAAGCCAATTAGAACCTGGTTCTGGGAAAAAAGGACCAGTGATTACCCGCTGGAATCTTCAAATTAATATTCCTATTGAAACTTTGCATTTTTAGGAGCCTTGGAAATGATTAGCGAAGCAGAAATTCGGAGAGTGGCAGCGCAAAAAGAAATTGACCCAATGATTATTGATTTGGATTATAGTCTCGGTTGGTTGTTACTTGGATTGACAAATACAAGTAAATGGTCACAAAGCTGCGTGTTTAAAGGAGGGACTTGTTTACGAAAATGTTACTTTCCTGACTACCGTTTCTCTGAAGATCTCGATTTTACTATGATCTATTTTGTTACCCCGGATGATTTAGGAGAGTGGATAACTCAAAGCGCTGAATGGGTTGCTGATCAACAAGGACCAAATTTTCTCAGCCAGCCTAATCGTTTAGAAATAGTCAACGATGATTATGGAAATGAAACCTATCAAGCTCGGGTTTATTTTCGTGGCTCTTTACGGTGGGGAGGACCACCTAGGGCTATCAAATTGGACGTGACTAGAGCAGAAATAGTTACCTTGCCAGCAGTGGAAAAGCCAATTATCCATCCTTATTCTGACGGTAACTTATTTGAGGGCAATCACATTTCATGTTACAGCCTGGAAGAAATAGTTGCCGAAAAGATGCGCGCGATTGCCGGCCAACGCCGCTTTGCAGTTTCACGAGATATCTACGACATTTATCAGATTTTAACGCTAGGGGTCGATATGGACCGCGTTTATGAGGTTTTACCCCAGAAATTTATTGCCAAAGAACTGGATTCAAGACAGTTCGACGTAAGATTACTGGAAAAACGTCGGATAGAATACGAAAGAGATTGGAACAACCGGCTCAACTATCTTATTATCCAGAATAAAGTAGATTTTGAAGAAGCATGGCAATTAATTCTCAATTTATTTAAGCAACTCAGCTAAATCCGCCGTAGAAGGCAGGATTGCTTGCGTGCCGGCGGCAAGCAACTCCTTCTCTGTGCCGAAGCCGCAAAGCACTGAAAGTGATTGTGCCCCAGCTGCCCGTGCGGCACGAATATCCACAACGGTATCACCAATCATCAAGCAGTCCTGAATAGGTACGTCTAGTGCATGCGCAGCGTAAAGCAGCGGATCAGGGAAGGGCTTAGTGTGCGGGCAAGTTTGCGATGTGACCACCACAGTAAAGTATGGTGCCAATGCATTGTGTTCTAAGAACGCGTGTGTGGTCAGGGCGTTGCGCGCCGATACCACTGCCATAGGATAATGTAAGGTAAGGATTTGCAGCATCTGCGGGACGCCGGGTATCACGGGGTAAGGTGCATGAGAAGCTCGGCGCTGTGCGCGCTGATCTAATACCTTGGCAATGAGGTTATCCATGTGGAGCCGATCAGCTAATCCGAGCAGAGCGTTACCTGGGGATTCAAGCCGCATCACGAGGCGGCGGCTGAAAGTGAGCGCCTGCGGTTCTGGGATCAGGAAGTGCAGTGGTTTGAGCAGATTGACCAGGTGTTGCACCATTTGATCATCACTATCGGCTAAGGTGCCATCGACATCAAAAAGCAACGCTTTTACGCGCGAGCGGTCGAGTGCTGGTGCTGGGGTGGATGGTCTGGGAGTCATGGTAAAAAGTTTAGGGCAGGATCGGATGCACTAACAGGGTTTTGCTTCCCTGCCATAGGATAATGTAAGGTAAGGATTTGCAGCATCTGCGGGACGCCGGGTATCACGGGGTAAGGTGCATGAGAAGCTCGGCGCTGTGCGCGCTGATCTAATACC
>JAGOVY010000153.1 GCA_018060515.1 Anaerolineaceae bacterium
TTTTTACTTAAGTCCATATCGGGGGTTAATAATGATGAGGTGATCATGATTTCTTCTGAAGCGAAAATAATGAAATTAAATTACACCCCAAATAATCATTTTTCACCCCAAATAGCGGTTTTTCGTCTTTCTGGGCTTGGGTTAATCACATAAAATTGATTTGTTGCCGAAACCTTCGTTTGTTTGCATCGTCGATACAGGGTTGGTGTTGGCACCATAAATTTAGTTTGACAACAACTTATATTGATACCCATGAAAATCCGTTTCCATTATATTCCATTAACTCTTCTAAAATGATGAAAAAGGTTAATGATTCGTTTCTGGTGATCTTTTTAAAAGCTGCGGCTTTTGTTATTGTCACCTGTTGATGGATAAAGCCTTTTTCTGAAAGAGCAGGACAACGGTCCTGCTTTTTTCATTTCCGGCAGTTGAAGAAGCAAAAATGTGTTTCTTGGGGTTTGCGCTTTTTTTTTATCTTTGCGCATTATATCGAACGATTCATCAACCCGTTTTTAATAAAAGATTATCTTTGGCAATCTGAAATGGAACCAAAAGGAAAGAAAAATAAAACGCACAATATGGCTAAAATAATTGCACTTGCAAATCAGAAGGGCGGCGTAGGGAAAACCACTACTGCCATTAATCTTGCTGCCAGTCTTGCCGTTCTTGAGCAACGGGTACTTATTATCGATGCCGACCCCCAGGCGAATGCCACCTCCGGGTTAGGTTTCGATTTGCGGGAGATTGAGACAAGTATTTATGAGTGTATCGTCGATGGTGCCGATCCAAAAGATGCCCTTTTGCAATGTGAAATCGAGAAGTTGCATATTATCCCCTCGCATATCGACTTGGTAGGGGCTGAAATTGAGATGCTTAATATGCCCAACCGCGAGAAGGTTTTAGGCGAAGTTATTTCAAAAATTGAAGAGTTTTACGATTTTATCCTGATCGACTGTTCACCCTCCTTGGGGTTGATTACCGTAAATGCCCTCACGGCTGCCCATTCGGTAATTATTCCCGTTCAATGTGAGTATTTTGCCTTGGAAGGATTGGGTAAACTGTTGAATACGATCAAGATTATCCAAAGCAGGCTGAATCCTGATTTGCAGATCGAAGGCTTCCTGCTCACCATGTACGATGCGCGCCTGAATCTTTCCAACCAAGTTGTGGAAGAGGTGCAAAGGCATTTCCAGGATATGGTGTTTAAAACTTTGATCACGCGTAATATCAAGTTGAGTGAGGCACCTAGCCACGGTAAAGCAGTGGTGATGTACGATGCCACATCCAAAGGCGCTCAAAATTATTTGAACCTGGCAAAGGAATTGCTGGAGAAGAATAATATTGCTGTAAAAGAATAAAAACAAACGAAATATAGTTACTGGTGAAAAAAGCTGTACTTGGACGAGGCCTCGGGGCCCTTATCGATAATAGTGATGAAGTGAATGCCGTAAAATCGCAGCAAGCTTCCATTAATGAGATTGATATCAATAAAATTGAAGCCAATCCATGGCAGCCCCGTAGCCATTTTGATGAGGAGAAATTGGGTGAGTTGGCTATTTCCATCAAGGAGATAGGCATTATCCAACCCCTTACCTTGCGTAAGATTGGTCACGACCGGTACCAGATTATTGCCGGTGAGCGGCGTTTCAGGGCCTCCAAGCTGGCCGGCCTTGAAAAAGTGCCTGCCTTTGTGCGCGATGCCGGCGATGAAACCATGTTGGAAATGGCGCTGGTTGAAAACATCCAGCGCGAAGACCTCGATCCAATCGAAATCGCCATCAGCTACCAACGATTAATCGATGAGTGCAGCCTGACCCAGGAGAGCATGTCGGAACGCGTTGGTAAAAAACGCTCCACCATCACCAACTACTTGCGTTTGCTGCGTTTACCTGCCGAGATACAGCTGGGTCTGCGCGAAAAACAAATCTCCATGGGACACGCCCGGGCCATTATCAATGTGGATGACCCTGCCACCCAGCTGATGCTTTTCGAGCAGATTATCCAGTTCGATTTTTCCGTGCGCAAAATTGAGGAGGTGGTTCGTCAGATGAATGCCGAAGTAGCAGAGGCCAGCACAGAGGAGAAGAAAGGTAAGCGGACTCTTGCTGTTGAGTATCAAACCTTGAAAGAGCATCTCTCAAGCCTATTGCATACCAATATTCAGTTTGCCCGCAGCGATAACGGAAAGGGGAAAATTACCATCCCATTCCGTTCCGATGAGGAACTCGAGAAGATTATGTCCATTCTGGATAAAGCCAAATAAGAAATTTTACTATCTGTTTTGAGGGGAAGTAGAGAATATTGGATTGTCATGCTTTGTGCGGTCATATTGATGGGTTTAGCTCGTCCAATGATCGCACAAAACGATTCTATTGTTGTATTGCCTGTTGAGGCGCCTGTTGAGGCCTATGACTTTTCCCAAAAAGTCCATTCCCCTCACAAAGCGTCATTCTATGCCGCCATCCTGCCGGGATTGGGTCAAATATACAATAAGAAATACTGGAAGGTTCCGCTCATCTATGGTGGTATTGCCGGTGTGGGATATGGAATCCATTTTAATTCGAAATATTACAAGGACTATCGTAGGGCTTACCGCGATTTCATTGTGCGCGACCCTAACAATACCAGTTACCTGCAGTTTGTTCCCCCGGGTATCTCCATCGACGAAAATTCCGCCTGGTTTCAAAATGCCCTGAAAAATAAAAAGAACTACTACAAACGGTACCGCGAACTGAGTTATATAGGCTTAGGCTTAATCTACGTTGCACAAATTATTGATGCGACGGTGGATGCCCACTTTTTTAATTTCGACATCAGTGACGATTTGAGCCTTAACATTCAACCCGCCCTCATTGCCCCACAATCCGAACATAGTGGCGTTGGGTTTCAGTTTAATTTCAATTTTTAAACTGTTTCTCTTTTTCTTCATGAAAAATTGCGAATAATGTCTAACTTTATGGTTAGAATAAGTTAGAACGTGATTCGGTGAAGAAATTATATTGTTTTATCTCCATCTTTTGTTTCGTGCTTGGTTGGCAACATCTCACAGCGCAGTACTACACTTTTCGTGGTTACAGCCTTGAGCAGGGGTTGCCGCAATCCGAGATCAACGCCATTACCGACGACCACT
>JAGOVY010000075.1 GCA_018060515.1 Anaerolineaceae bacterium
CACCAAAAGTAAACGGGCTTTTTAAAAGGTCACAGGTTGTCACCTCGGTCGGTTTAGCCATTAGCCATGGCACTAACGATGCGCAGAAATCTATGGGTATCATTACCTTGGGTCTGCTTGTCACTGGTGTTATTCAAACTTTTGAAGTTCCGTTTTGGGTAATTCTTATTTGCGCCTCAGCGATTGCATTCGGAACCTCTGTTGGGGGTTGGCAGTTGATCAGAACATTGGGAACGAAATTTTATAAAATTCGACCCATTCATGGCTTTTCTGCGCAAATTGCTTCAGCGGCAGTTATCCTCACCGCTTCACTTATTGGCGGACCGGTAAGCACAACGCATGTTGTCAGCACCGCAATTATGGGGGTTGGTGCCGCAGAGCGGGTGAGTAAAGTGCGCTGGGGGGTTGCGGGTGAGATCGCTTCTGCTTGGCTTTTTACCATTCCATCGACTGCCTTGCTGGCGGCTGCGATTTATGCACTGATTATGTATGGTATACCTTTTCTCGCGAAATTATTTTAAACTGGAGCTTGAATGTCAAATACGATCAATTATTATGATGCGATTTTTGTAGGAAATTACACCAAAGATACGATTATCACCCCTGATGGAACGCGTTATCTTGATGGCGGTGGAATGAATTATGCCTCGCATGTAGCCAAACGGCTGGGTATAAGTGCTGCTGTGGTGACACGGCTTGCGAGGGAAGATGAGCGGGTTGTCGAAGTAATCCGATCAGCAGGGATTGATTGTTATCCGGTTTATTCTCCCTCATCAACCCTGATGACGCTTGAGTACAAGACGCAGGATGTCGATAAACGCAACCTTTATGTCAAGGCAGTAGCCGGCACGATCCGCCCTGAAGACCTTGATAGGCTATCGGCACGCGCGGTTGTGGTCAGCCCCAGTATCCGTGGTGAAGTGGAGCCTATCTTTTTCAATGAGATGCGCAAACGGCAGGGTCTCTTACTTTCTGCAGATGTGCAGGGCTTTGTCAGAGTGCTTCACGGCGAATCGCTGGTTTATGAACCCTGGCCTGAAATGGTGGAAGTAATTCGCAATTTGGATGTATTAAAAACGGATGCGGTCGAAGCCGCATACCTAACCGGTGAAGATAACATTGAAAAAGCCGCAAAGACCTTTGCAGATATCGGCGCAAAAGAGGTTCTTCTTTCCCATAGCGAAGGTATCCTTGTCCATGCTGAGGGGCAGTTCTACCACTATCAATTCCATGCGGAATCGATGGCCGGGCGCAGTGGCAGGGGAGATACCTGTGTTGGTTCATATGTTACGAAACGGCTTAATTTACCGCCGCAAGAAGCAGGTAAATGGTCTGCGGCGGCTACCAGTCTTAAAATTGAACGTCCAGGTGTGTTCGACCGCAGTGTTGAAGAGGTAGAGGCTTTTATCGCCAAGCATTATGCTTGATATAACCGCCAGACGAACCGCAATAGCGGAGGATGTGAAAGAGGCACGCGCTGGTTATGCGGC
Organism: Anaerolineaceae bacterium; assembly: GCA_018060515.1. Lineage (GTDB taxonomy): Bacteria > Chloroflexota > Anaerolineae > Anaerolineales > Anaerolineaceae > UBA6107. The sequence continues at coordinate 1,491 of JAGOVY010000075.1, forward strand.
TTTATGGCAGCGAGTCATCACTGATTGGCGAAGCAGTACCACTGGCTGTCACGCCTGGCTGACGTATTCAGCGAATTATCTATTTTCATGCAACGGTTTCAAATGGGCGCTGGATCCCTTTTCAATGTCAAGCCGATTGGCTGGTCTGACAACGCCAGATTATGTAAATGATCTGGCGCCGCTTTCATTGATTGTTTTAACGCACGCGCATAATGATCATCTTGATCGCGGGTTAATAGCAGCCTTAAAATATGCCCCTGTTGAATGGGTCATCCCTGAAGCCGTACAGGATATTCTAAAACAAGAGGGTGAATTGCCTGATAGAGGTGTGATCACCCCCACGCCCGGTGAGGAAATAATCCGCGACTCGCTGCGATTAACACCATTTGAATCGCTTCACTTTAACGGCGGGCATGGTGTGCCTGAAATGGGTTACCTGGTTGAAATGGGAACCCGGCGCTGGTTGTTTCCTGGCGATGTGAGAGAGTACAACCTGCAAAAGCTGCCGAGATTTGGTAGCTTGGATGGTGTGGTAGGGCACTTGTGGCTGGGTAAAGCTCGTGCATTGGAGGCCCCCCCGCCATTACTTGATGCCTTTTGTGATTTCTTCAACGGATTTAAGAGCGAACAGTTGTTCATCGCTCACCTTAACGAATTTGGCCGCGATGAAACCGAACAATGGCGGGTAGAGCATTTTGAAATGGTTAAAGCTGCGCTTTTGGAACGCGCGCCGCAATTATGTGTTTCAAAATTTTTAATGGGAGACCGAATGGACTTCGACACCGTTCGGATATGAAAGGAAAGAAAAATGGAAAACAAACGTTCAATATTGGAAAGTAAAGATCTCTTTTGTAAAGAATTGCATGAGAAAATGAACCGGGTTGCTCCTGTGTGTAAAAAGATGGAGCCTTACGAGTTTCGTTATTCACTCAACAACATCACTCCGCAAACTGGGGAGTGGTCGGAAATTCAATTAGACAGCGTTGCGTCAATCGTAAAACGCATTTATTCGGACGAATTTTATGACAGTATCGCCATCAAACCAAAGTTGGATGGTGAAATAGTGCTGGATGAGACAATTACAACGCTTACTCAAATGATATTTGTCGGTTTGGTTACTGGCGCGTACTCAGAAGATTGGGTGACTGAACACTTTTATTTTGACCCGCGCAGCTTTAACTTTTATGTTCGTTCGATCTATCTCAACGAAAAAATTAAAGCGCACTTGGGCGGCGCCCCTTACCGTGAGTTTGAGAAGAAGCAAAAAGCCTTTAAGTTGGTGCATGAAGTAGGTTACCAGGAGTTTCAGGCTGCCAACGACGAGGTAGATCAGGCGTTTATCGAGGCAATTCTGGCGCTGGTAGAAAAAAAAGGAACCCCAATACTGCTGGCAATTGCCGGCCCTACGGCTGCCGGTAAAACCGAAATCGTAGATCGTCTGCGCGGCCAATTTGAAGCTCAGCATCAAAAAATCGCTGCCATCGAGTTGGATAATTTCCTGTTGGATCGCGATTACCGTGAAGAAAGAAACATAGGCTCATTCGGAGTTCCAGCGCTTCATTTTGAGCTCTTAAAAACCTGTATTCGTGATATTTTGGCTGGGAAGCCTATTTACACCCCGCGCTATGATTTCATTGTTGCCACCTCGAGTCATGATCTTGAGGGCAAGCTCAAGCCGGATGGCAACCCTGTGAAAATTGAGCCGGCTGAAATCATTTTCATCGAAGGCAATTCACCATTTTTGCTGCCTGGTATGGCAGAGCTCGTGGGCATCAAGGTGGTGTACCTGACAGATGACCCGGTGAGATTGAAACGCAAATGGCGGCGGGATATCGATTATCGCAAAAAGTACAACCCTTTCTACCTGCGCAATCGGTTTTTCAAAGAACAGGTACCCATGGGATGGAAAAATTATCAACCGCAGTTGGAAATTTGCGATATCTTTGTGGACACAACCAACGCGGCACTATGGGTGACGCCTGAAAACAGGGAACTCATCGAGAAATAAGAAAAAACCCCTCACAATTGAAAATGTGGAGGATGCAGGCATGGTGTTGTTGACGTTTAATTGAACCTGAGAGTACAATAAAAAGAAAAGACAATCGAAGAATGCTAACGCATTGCTACCGACATGCGTAGCGTTCTATTGTGCAATTATTTTCGATGTCAATCTCATGAGGTCTTAAAAAGAGGAGAAAATGGATATTCAGGCAGAGATTAAGAAAAAAGTAGCAGCACAAGAAACCGAGATCACCCAATTCCTGCGAGATATTTGCGCCATTCCTTCCATGGAATCGCTCATCGGACCGGTTGGAGAGCGAATTCAGCAAGAAATGCTGAAACTGGGCTTTGACGAAGCGCGCTTTGACCTGATGGGCAACACCATCGGACGTATCGGTAACGGACCGAAAGTGCTGGTGTATGATTCCCACATCGATACAGTCGGTGTTGGCGACCGTGATACCTGGCCGTGGGATCCATTCATCGGAAAAATCGAAGATGGCAAGCTTTATGCAAGAGGCGCCTGTGATGAAAAAGGCAGTACCCCTGGCATGATTTATGGTATGGCCATTGCCCGCGATTTGGGCTTGCTCGACGATTACACCGTGTATTACTTTGGCAATATGGAAGAATGGTGCGATGGGATTGCCCCCAACGCATTCGTTGAGGCTGACCCCAAAGTCAGACCGGATTTTGTTGTTATCGGTGAACCGACCAGAATGCAGGTTTACCGCGGGCATAAAGGACGCATTGAACTCAAGATCACAGCATCCGGACGATCTGCACATGCTGCGGTGCATTATATAGGCGACAACGCGGTTTACAAAATGATTTCAATCATCAACCAGATCAGAGAGATTGACAACCGTTTCCGCTTTGGTCTTGGAAGCCACCCGGTATTAGGTCATGCTTCAGTAGTGGTAACTGATGGCACAGTGCGCACGAACTCACTGAATGCGGTGCCCGACCAGTTCACCATTTACCTTGACAGGCGCATAACCTTGAGTGAACCGCATGATTATGTAATCGATCAAATCAAGGGCCTGGTGCCTGATTACTTAAAGGATGAAGTTATCGTGGAAGAACTCTTTTACGATACTCCATCCTATACGGGATACATTTTCCCCCTGGCGAAATACTTCCCCGCCTGGCTGGAAGAAGAAGACCACCCACTGGTGCAGGCTGGGCAGAAAACAATCGAGCGGCTTTGGAATGAGTCCCGTCCGCTTGATACATGGGAGTTTTCAACCAATGGCACATATTGGGCTGGGAAGGCTGGCATTCCCTCAATTGGTTTTGGGCCAGGCGACGAGAAAGATGCCCACACCCCTACAGAAAATGTGATCATCGACGATGTGGTGAAAGCCACTGACTTCTATGCGCTGCTGCCATCGGTGCTTAAAGAGATGGGCAAGTAATCCGGCGCTATCTTATTAATCAGAAAATAGAACGGGTGTTGTCATTCCATACAACACCCGTTTTTGTTTTAATAACAGGATCTTAAGCAACACATGCGTTTATTTCACAACAATTTTTATGGTTGCATATTCGCCAAACTGCTGACCAGCCGGGTTGAACAACTTCCAAATACTGTAATACTCACCAGGCTCAGAGGGTGCGGTAAATGGAATACTGATATCGGCAGTTTTACCCGGTGCGGTTTCTGATGCCAGGCTGAAAGTGGTCTCATCGTTCCTTCCCAGAAGGTTACCCTCCAGGTACATGATGCTAAACTCACTATTCCAGGTAGTGCTGCCGCTGTTCTTAAAGCGCCATGTTTTGGTGAAAGCCTCCCCTTTGCCCAGTACCGAACCGTCAGGGTAGTTTACATCGGCGACCCAAGTGGAATTATCTGCAGTAGAACCGGGCGGTACATAGCTGACGGTTGCCGTGGGGATTACTGGTTGCGTGGAAATGATGATAGAGGTGGCTGTGGGCATTAATTGTATCGGGGTGGGGGTGACACCGAGAGTGGGGGTGGCTGTGGGCTGCGCCAGCGCCGTGGCTGTAATATCGGCATAAATGGTTGCTGCGATGTCGGTTGAAAGCTGACTGATATCAGGCGTGGGCTGCGCTGCGCAAGCTGTGAGCATTAAACAAAAAATACACAAGAACAATACGATACCTTTACGAATAAACTTGAACAATTGAACTCCTCCGTGGATGGATAATAACCTTGTAATTTTCAAAGACACTATAATTATTGTCAAGGGGTGGGTTGTGCCATGTTTATGGTGATTTTGATTAATCATCCCATCATTTATTCAAAGGTTTTGATTTGCAGCATTAATCATAACAAGTTTACCTGGCTTGTAAACCCTATACGCGAGCTCTATTGGTGCCCCTACGCATTCTCCACGCATTTTGCAAATTGAAACAAACCCGCTAAAATATGGAATAGCGTTACAGGAGGATGAGATGCGCAAAAAACCATCGTTGAAACAAAGAATTCAGTATCAGTTTGATAACTTAATGGCGCATGGCGCACCGGCGATGATTGCCACGCTGGCTGTAACCTCCGTCGTCATTATTTTATTGGCATCAATCATCGTTGTCATAGGTGGTAAGGCTTTCTCACCCAGCGGGTCAGTTGATGGGAACTTCGTTGAGGTGATGTGGGGAAGTTTGTTGCGGACGCTGGACCCCGGAACTATGGGCGGCGACGAGGGTTGGGGGTTCCGCCTGGTGATGCTCCTCTTGCCGACACTTGGGGGAATTTTCATCATCAGTAGTTTGATTGGCGTTTTGGGTAATTTAATTCAGGAAAAGATGGATGATTTGCGCAAAGGCCGCTCTTTGGTTCTCGAACACGGGCATGTTGTCATTCTCGGCTGGTCGCCGATGATTTTTATAATCCTTTCTGAGTTGATCGATGCCAATTTGAACCAGGGGAAGACGGCGATTGCCATTCTTGCCAATAAAGGCAAGGTAGAAATGGAAGATGAGATTCGGGCGCATATCCCAGATACTAAGAATACACGAATTATCTGCCGATCTGGTTCGCCGGTTGACCCTTTGGACATTGATATTGTGAACCCACACGATGCGCAATCAATTATTGTGATTCCTACGGCAGGCGTGGATGGAGACGCGATTATTATTAAAACAGTGCTTGCCATCACGAACAACCCGCGGCGGAGGCCTGAACCCTACAATATCGTTACACAAATAACCAACGAAGCGACCCAAGATGTACTGAAAATCTTGAATAAGAAAGATCGGATCAACGTAGTACTCACAGAAGATATTATTGCACGCATCACTGCACAAACGGCACGTCAGGCAGGGCTTTCGGTTGTCTACTCTGAACTTTTGAATTTCAGCGGAGATGAGATCTACTTCAAGAACGATCCGCTCTTAATCGGCAAAACATACGGTGAAGCGCTCAGCGCATATCAGGATACAACAGTAATTGGCTTCTATAACCAGGTGCAGCAGGAAATATTGTTAAACCCTGACAGTCAGTTTCGCTTCACCCAGGATCATCAGGTAATCTGCTTGGCAGCTGATGATGACCCGATATCTCAGTATGACACATACCAAGGGGTAGTTCAAGAGGAGTTAATCCGATCTGATCAACAAGATGCATCACCAGTAGCTGAAAAGATGATAATGTTAGGCTGGAACCAGAAATGCAAGGTCATAATCCAAGAACTTGATAAATATGTTGCCAAAGGGTCACAGTTAACGATTGTTGCAGAGGCCTCATTTGAGCAGGACATCTCTACTTGCTGTAGATTGCAAAACCTGAATATTGTGTTCCATGCTGGTGACAAGACAAACCGGCACTTATTGGAAAACTTGGATATTATGAGTTTTGACCATGTCATTATTCTGGCGGAGGGTCATTTGGATATCCAGGAAGCAGACGCCCGAACGCTTGTCACTCTGCTCCATTTGCGGGATATTGCCGAAACTGATGAAACCCCATTCTCAATTGTCAGTGAAATGCTCGACCAGCGTAATCGTGAACTGGCCTCGATTACCAGAGTGGATGATTTTATTATCAGTACTCACTTGATCTCATTGGTGCTGGCGCAGCTTTCTCAGAACAGCCATCTGATGCCGGTTTTCAACGACATTTTTGATGAAGAAGGGGCAGAAATTTATCTGAAACCGGCTGAGCACTATGTGGAAATTGGCAAACCGATGAATTATTGTACCTTGATAGAAGCCGCGAGACGCAAAGGCGAAACCGCGATTGGCTATAGAAAACTTACGGAATGTCAACAAGAAGCGCTGAGTTATGGCATCCACATTAACCCGAACAAATTGAGCCAGATCACCTTCTCTGAGGGGGATAAGGTGATTGTATTAGGGGCTTGAGTAGGTGGCGCATGGGGCTGTTTTGAACGATAACTGGTTTTTGTTAATATGAAAGCGTATTTTGGATCAGGAAACAATCTTTAATGTGAATCCCATATTTCTCAATGTGTGGAGATCATGATCACAGGGATTCCAATAACCAGGCGTGATTACAGCGCCTGGTTATTGTCGTGTTATTACAATAGTTCAATTCCTACACAGTAAAAGCAGCCGCTATGTTGAAATTGTTGTGGTTATCTCCTCCAACCTTTAGGATCGTGTACCATCGTACCTGCTTCAATCGACAGTGCCTTTACCTTACGAGACACGCACCAATTGAACCATCCCAGTAGCACCAATTTCCGTATCGCGTGTTGCATAGCACTGGATCATTGGTGTATGGACAGTAATTTAATGGAGGCGGTTCAGTAGGTGTTGGGGTCAATGTTGGGCAGAATGGTAGTTTTACCTCACTGTTAAAGCATTCGCCTCTCGGTAAATTGCCGGGCAGACAAATTCCCTCTATTTCATCAAACACAAACCCGATGGGGCAAACCGCTCGTGGTTTCTCTGGTACTACGCAGCAGGTGTTATCTGGATCATAAACTTCTCCTTCGGGGCAAACTGGGCTGGTGCATGATTCAGGAGCATCAGGTAGCAAACAAGGGTCCGATGGGACACAAACCGAAGTTTTGCCGAAGTAAATGGTAAAGAAACCAGCAGGGCAACCGCCGTGGGTTGATGCTTCGGGCAAACAAATGCCTCCAAGCTCAAGATAACCCACAGGGCATGGGGGGTCGGGCAGCCAGGCACCCTGAGGGATACAGAAACTGGAAACCGGATCGTATTCGTACCCTGCAGGACATATCAGAGCAATCTGAGATAGTGGTACATCATAGCAATACTCGAGCGAAATCGTTGATCCCTGAGCTGACCCTGGGGGAGGATTACAATTGTAATTCTTTGGATTTTCTCCAGAAACGCTGCAAGACAATAACTCACCGTTACCACTGATCCACAGTAAATTGTCAAAGCAGTCTCCAATTGAAAAATGAATATTTGAGGCCTGGATTGCACCCTGCCATGTGCAGGAAGCCGACACATCTACGGAGCAAGGTGTGAATGGGGTAATCTTCCCCGTGGTTGTATCAGGGTCTCCCAGCGGATTAACCGTGCACGGCGGCGGTGGAATATTCTCTCCAGGCACTTCACCGACGAGCACACAGCGAAAGCCCAGTTGCTCTGAATGTTTTTCAGGCTCTATTGAGGAGCGCAGCCAAGGCAATATCTCTTCAGGAATTGTCTTATACCCTCCGCCACGGAAGACTTTCTTCTCGCCCTCTATCGGTCCGGTGGGGTTTTCGGGTGGGGAGGTGAGATAGTAATCCTCTTGGTACCAATCGCCTACCCATTCATACACATTACCTGACATGTCCATAGCCTCAAATGGACTTGTCCCATTATTATATGAACGAACATCGGCAGGTTTTGATGGGTCAAGGCAGTTGTTGAAATTCAACAAATCACAAGCCGGCTCGTCATCTCCCCAGGGGAAAGGCATTCCTTCAACACCGCGGGCTGCTTTTTCCCATTCAGCTTCAGAGGGCAGGCGGGCATCAATCCACTCGCAATATTCGACAGCCTGATACCAATTCACGCCGACAACGGGATAATTTGCATACTGCGCACGGCCATAACGATATGGTTCATCCTTTTCCATGCTTGGTTTCGAGCATTTTCCCGCAGCAACACAGGCAGCGTATTGTTGGTTGGTCACTTCTGCCTGATGGATCCAGAATCCTGACAGCGTCACCTTATGCTCTGGATTGAAATCCTCTGGAAGCTCGGAGTTGTGCCCCATGATGAACTCACCATAGGGTATAAAAACGAAATCGCTGAAATCTACCCAGCGCAAAATGGAACCGACCACTGGATCGAAAATTGAAGCTTCTTCAACCTGGAGCGGTGGCTCTGGGGTTTGGGTGCTTGATGTTGGAGGAGGTGTTTCAGGTATTTGAGGGACAATTTCGATTGGCGGTGGAGTTGCTGCCTTGTTTAAGAATGGCAATGAGCATGAAAGACTTAATATAACTACCAAAATCAATAATAGAGCAATTTTGGTTCTCACCAATAGCTTAACCATGATGTCCTCCAATCAAGATAAGTTGTGCGATGAGATTGTAGTGGTTTGGGAATTTTCATCCATATTATACAGTTCGATTTTAAAAATGATGATGGTCAATTTTTCTTTACAAATCAGAAGCTTGCGCAGTCCCTCGATGGGATAGCTGAACCATAGGTTGTGTTGTAATGATAGTTTGTGTTGTTAAAGGAAAAGTGATCCACCAAAAACTTGCGCAGTCCCTCGATGGGATAGCTGAACCATAGGTTGTGTTGTAATGATAGTTTGTGTTGTTAAAGGAAAAGTGATCCACCAGGGACTTGCGCAGTCCCTCGA